>NZ_CP040818.1:3762500-4039866 GCF_005887635.2 Paroceanicella profunda
GCCTCGCCTCGATCTCCGCTGCCGGCAGTTCAATCTATGACGAAGGACGGCTGGTAGCCCTTGTTTCCAGCTCTATCAAAATCGAACTCGTAGACGATACAGGGTGCGATTCCACGGTGCTGCTGACCTAGATAGAACAGCAGGCTATTCGGGCACGCAGCGAAAATGTGGACCGTGCGATCGGGGTCGTCCGCCTTCAAAGCCCGCACCTCATTGGCGATATGTTCTGCCAGAGCAGCGGCATGTCCGCCGCCGGCAACAGCCTGCTGTCCAGGGCCAGTCGGAGGGGCAAACGAGATCAATGTCCCGACAGATAGGAGCTCCTTGCTGACATAGGCGCGGGTCTGAACATCGACGCCTTGTGAGATGCCGATTGCCAAGGCGATGTCGGTTCCCGAACCTATACTCGTCGTCGCGCTGTTCAGTCGAGCCACGTGCTGTTCGGTACCGTCGTCCGCGCGCCAGGTCCTCGATCCCACCCGGCCTTTCTGGATCAACGAGCTGTCGACGCCCGACTTCAGGTCTAGGACGGCACCCGCGAGAAATGCGATGGAGGCGTGTGCGTCGAGAATGATCCTCAGCACGCCCGAACGTTTGGCGGCATCTCGTAAGAACGTCTCGACCCGGGGGCGAATGTCCCCTTGCCAGGACCGGTCACTGAGGAGGTAGCGCTGATTGAAGCTATCGGTCAGCGAGAGCGTGTTCTCCGGTGATGTACCGCCAAGATCGGCCGCCACGCCTTGGAACGTCCGGATCGCGATCGTCAGCCCAGGAGGACGGGCGGGGACGTTGTCAGCCAGAATGCCCTCCTCACGGAGTATCTGCCGCAGGGCCCCCCGCGTGAAGCTATTCAGTTTCCGCGATTTCAGCGCTTGAGCGAGCCCATCATATCGAAAGTCGGACTCTGTGGAACAGGTGAGTGCGCCCACGATCTGAGCCCGCACGTTGATGTCCTCGCGCAACTGCTCTAGCGAGCGCTCGCCGTCCATGATCCGGAGGCCCGTCACAACCTCCTTGAGTTCGTCATCAGACGCGAGACCTAGATGCTCGCGCCATAGCTTGCGGACCTTGCCCATCCGGCTGCTGTCCGTCGTGCCATCGAACAGGCGGCCGAGGAGAATGGACTTGTCCGTCCCCGACTGGACATAGCTCAGCGGATCATTGTCCTTGATGCGATACGTCGTGACGAAATCGAACCGCGCACCGGCCGGTGCGGTCTTCTTGGCGTCGCGCAGACGCTGAAGGAGCGACACGCTCGTCGCACCGATAAAATCGGGATCGACGAAATCCTCGTAGCCGAACCGCCCGCCGGTATCGACATGCCATTTCACCTGCTGATAGGCCGCCGGCACGCGTTCCGGCCCACTTCCAGGAATTGGCGGATCATACCGGACGACAACGTCGTCGAACGACTTCGGCGCGTCGGCTTCGAAGGTAACTTCCACCACGACCGAGTCATGCGCGAGCATACTCAGCGCGTTCTGCCAGAAAACCCGCGCCTGATATCTGTCGCCATTCCAGCGCGCGTTGACGGCGTCAGCCATTGCACACCCCGATGGACGTGGAGGAAGTCTCGCATTTCATGAGAGTGGGAATTTGGGGCCGAACAGCGCCCACCATGCCTTCAGAGCCTCGCCATTCTTGCCCTGCCTGGCGAGATTGATTGCAAGGCTCGCTTCTCGGCTCGCCGCCATCAGAAGAGTGCGGGCACGCTCCTTGCGTGCATTGTCCATCCCGTCGCTCACCGGTGGCCCGAGACCCGCCGGGTCTTGCCACGTATCGAAGATGCGATCCGCGAGCGTGGCGAATAAGGATTGGAACTCGTAGGCGAAGTTTCCTTGCCAGCCACCGTACAGGCACTCTAGTGCCATCACCTCGATGAGGAAGGACGGCTTCACGGGCTTCTCTCCGTGGCGGGGCTGGTTGTTCCAGTACTTCACCATACGGACCAAACCCTTCCACTCATTGGAATACGCCTGGTGTGCGGTCGTCGCCTTGGCCGCGTGGGTTTCGGGATTGGTCTTGATCCACTCGCCCTTGTCGGTGTCGGGTATTTCGTAGTCCGAGGCGGATGCGAAAGCGGGCACCACGTCCACACTGAGAACACGATAGTCGGTGTTGTCATCGGAATCGACGACCACGCCGAAGTCGACGTTGACCGAGCGGCCCTGTTTCCGGACCGCGCTGGAGCCGTACTTCTCGACCAGGGCATCGTAAAAGTCGCCGATCACGACCGATGGCGCTTTGCGACGATATTTGCTCTTCTCCGAATCCTTGAGGACGAAGAAGATGTCGATGTCCTTGAGCGGCTTCGTCTTGGTGTGTCGTTTATATGACCCCGTCAGGAAGCTCCTGTCGATCGCGAACTTCTTGACGAGATAGTCCCGCACCTCGTTCTGACGGTCGGAAGCGTTCTGCTGCTCCTTCTCGTTCAGTTCGAGCCGACTCTTAAACTTCCGAAAAGCTTCGTCGATGGTGATCATCCGGTCTGCCTCCAGTACGAGGTGTTCGCGCCCAAGCCACTATGATCGATGGTCGTCCCCAGCGATTGCCGCGTGAAGCCGGTCGTCGACCGGGCCGTTACCTTGCTCCAGCCATCGACATCAGGGCGCCCCGGCTTGGTGCGGACGAGTAGACGGTATTTCGCTTGGCTAGGCACAAGACCCGCCTTCCGGATCGCGTATTTGAGTTGCTCGGTGTCGACCCAGAAGTTTCCGTCGCCGGAGCTCCAACCGTAGACGACGTCCATGTCCCAGCGGAACAGGAGCGCATCGGTCTTCGGGTCGTAGATCTCCAGATCGACGCGTTCTAGGTCTTGAGTCTCTAACCAGCGCTTGATGCCGCGCATGTTGACGTCCCAATCTTCGATGAAGTTGGTCGGGTCGAGACCGCTCAGCCGGATGATATCCTTCAGGCTCTTGAGCATGTTGTCGGCGACGTAAGTCACCGAGTGGGTATAGGTGTTGACGCTGACGGTCGTCATGGGCTGAGAAATCCTTTCGGATCGAAGACCAGTGCCGCCGCACCTTCCGAACTGCTGGCGGTTTCTGTCTTCGACTTTTCCGACTTGTCGCGAGCGGTGATGCGCTCGCTGTGCTTCTTGAGCGCGCCTTGGACCCAGGCGAGATCGTCCGCCTCGCAAGGGAGAGAGACGCGCCAGTCGCCATCCAGTGGATCGAACCCCAGCGCGTCTTCGTTGGCGTCTGAGCCATCGGTCGCGTTTTCATCGTAAACGCAATAGATTCGGGTCCGAGGGCCATCGCAGGTCACGACGATGGCTGCGTCCTTCGGAGCCTTGTCCGCGATGATGCTAGACGCGACGCCGTGCACGGCCAAGAGTTCGTCGCGCTTGACACCCGTCTTACCCTGAGTCAGCAGGTCGACGATTGCACGCCAGGTCTCACCCGCGTCACGGTGAGGCGTACTGCCGAAGGTGCGCCGGACAACGGTTGTCATTTCGCCTTCACCCCCGAGCCACGGTTCAACTTCGCCTGCTGAGCCGCCCGGTAGATGTCGTCGAGGGTCACCTTGCTCGGGTCCATCGCCACCTCCGGCCGGCTGGCCAGAGCGTTCGCCACCATCTTCCGGATCGCACGTCCATCCAGACCGACGCATTCCCCCGCGCACCGGTCGAATCCGGGCTGAGAGGCGAGTGCGGAGATGGACGAGTAGATCTGACCGAGCCCGGTCAGGCAGTCGCGAAGCATATGCGCGCACGCAGCCTGGTCGGGCAGCGGAACCCGAAGAACGAGATCGCAGCGCGACGTGAAGGCCCTGTCGACGGCGTCGGGGAAGTTGCTCGTCGCCACAAAGAGAAGCTGGGGGAACCGCTCCGCCAGCGCATCGAGCTGGACCAAGACCGCGTCGGTCGCCCGGTGGATGTCGATGGGGTTCGCTTCGAGGCTCATCTTAGACCGGTCAGCCGCGAGCGTTTCGACCTCGTCCAGGAGCACGATCGTTGGCCCGCTGCTGGCGGCCTCGGCGACGGACTGAGAAAAGAGGTCGGACACGGCGCGCTGGGTCTTGCCCATCGCCGAACTGGTTAGGGAGTGCGGCTCGACTTCGAGGAGGTTGAATCTCGCCCCGGAGAAGGATGTCGCCGTACGGTGCGCCAGACCACGCGCGAGCGAGGTCTTGCCCGTCCCCGGCTCGCCGGTTAGCAAGATGACGCCGTGCAGGGGAATGACGGTCCTTGGGACTTTGCCCCGCATCGAGAAGTTCAGCATGGCTTGCGACAGCAGTTGTCGCTTCAGCCCTTCGTCAATGAAGATCGAGTCCCAGAGCGTGCCGAGCGCGGGGTCGGGCAGAGGCCGGATACGGCTGATCCCCTTCGGCAGATCGGCTCCAAATACGGTGTGGACGGTCGCACTCATTGGTCATTCTCCGTTCGGCGCGCAGCCGTAGGCGGCCGAACCACCGGTTCGGCTCAGCAATCTCTCGAAGCGTCTCTTCGCTGAACGACGCGCATCGTGGTGCCCCACGGCCCAGCCCTTCAGGCGTTTGACCGCATACCGATCATCCTGAGACATCACGCTCCAATCGCGTTGACGGCGATTCCTTCATGGGGTAAGAAAGTATACGGGCAGCGTTTCGCTGTCAATATAGTTACTATACGGACAGGAGCGCGTATGTCAGCTGGTGGCCCAGAGCTGCGGTGGGGGGTCGAGCAACGGCTTGAGTTTATTGAGTTCCGCCTCTTCTGGGAGGGTGGGATCAACCGCTCAGACATAACCGGATTTTTCGGTGTATCAGTGCCGCAGGCGTCCAAGGACCTGACCCAGTATCAGGAGCTCGCGCCCGACAATGTGCGGTACGACCGCAGCGAGAAGCGCTACTTCGCGACCGACTCGTTCCGCCCGCGCTTCCTGAAACCCGACGCGGATCACTACCTTGCGCAGCTTCTGTTCGCGGCTGATCCCGCTCTCCATGGTGAGCGGACATGGCTGACCAGTCCCCCCAGCGTGGACACCATGCCCGTGCCGAATCGGCGGGTGGACATCGCGGTCCTCCGTATGATCCTGGCTGCAGTCCGGCGCCAAGCCTCGGTTGAGGTTCTCTATCAGTCGATGAACGAACAGCGGCCGGAGCCTCTTTGGCGGCGTATCAGCCCTCATGCCTTCGGCAGCGATGGCTTTCGCTGGCACGTTCGCGCCTTCTGTCACATCGACAACAGGTTCAAGGACTTCCTTCTCTCGCGATGCCTTGAGGCCCGATCGCTCGGGGAACCTGCCGCGCGGCCTGAAGATGATAGGCAGTGGACGGACTTTTTTGACGTAGAACTTTCGCCGAATCCGAAGATCGGAGAGAATCAACGAAAGATAATCGCGCAAGACTACGGTATGCGCGACGACAATATTGCGATCCCGGTCAGGCGGGCTCTGCTCTACTACTTCAGAAAGCGGTTACGTCTGGACGTGGCGGATGTTCTCGATAATCCACACGAGACGCCCGTTGTCGTCACCAATCGCGCGGAATTTAATGCTGCCTTGGCTGAGGCTACGAAGTGAAACGAGGAGACGTCGGCTTGAGGGGCAAGAACAGTATTATGAAGTGGGACAAGTCATGCTGACCGGCGAAATCCGCAGCCAGATCGACAGCATCTGGAGCGACTTCTGGGCAGGCGGGGTCGCCAATCCGCTCTCCGTCATCGAGCAGATGACCTATCTGCTATTCATCAAGCGCTTGGACGACCTGCACACTCTCGAAGAGCGCAAGAGCCAGACGCTCAAAATTCCGATGGAGCGCCGCATCTTCCCGGAAGCGCGGGACGACAAGGGGCGGCCGTACGAGGATCTTCGCTGGTCGCGGTTCAAGAATTTCGAGTCGCGCGAGATGATGGAAGTGGTCGACGAGCACGTCTTCCCGTTCCTTCGTGCACTCAACGGAAGTCAGTCGAGCTACGGCAAGCTGATGCGCGACGCCCGCCTTGGGTTCTCCAATCCTGCGCTGCTGGCGAAGGTGGTTGAGAAGCTCGATCGCATCCCCATGGAGGATCGCGACACAAAGGGCGATGTGTATGAATACATGCTCGCGAAGATCGCGAGCGCAGGTCAGAACGGGCAGTTCAGGACTCCCCGACACATCATCCGGCTGATGGTTGAGATGACCGCGCCGAAGCCCACTGACGTGATCTGCGATCCTGCTGCTGGCACCTGCGGCTTCCTTGTTGCCGCCGGCGAGTACCTTCGCGAGAAGCATCCCGAGTTGATGCGCGACCCGGCTTTGAGGAAGCATTTCCACGAAGGTCTGTTTCACGGGTTCGATTTCGACACCACGATGCTCCGCATCGGTGCGATGAACATGACACTGCACGGTGTCGAGAATCCGAACGTCACTTATCGCGACAGCCTGGCCGAGGACCATGCCGAGGACGCAGGCGCCTATTCCCTGGTGCTGGCGAATCCGCCTTTCGCCGGATCGCTCGACTACGAGGCAACGGCCAAGGACCTCCAGAAAATTGTTAAAACAAGGAAGACGGAGCTTCTATTCATTGCGCTCTTCCTGCGTCTCCTGAAAACGGGAGGAAGGGCGGCGGTGATTGTGCCTGACGGCGTCCTGTTTGGTTCGTCCGGTGCGCACAAGGACATACGCCGGATGCTGGTCGAGGATCACAAGCTCGATGCGGTTATCAAGCTGCCCTCGGGCGTGTTCCGTCCTTACGCGGGCGTGTCCACCGCCATCATCCTCTTCACTAAGACGGGCGTTGGCGGCACCGAAAATGTCTGGTTCTATGACGTGGCGGCTGATGGACTCAGCCTCGACGACAAGCGGGCCGAACTGCTGCCGCCCGAGAAGCAGGGGCCGACGCCCGCTCAGCCGCTGTCCGAGGCAGAGCACGACAAGAACAATCTGCCCGATATCTTGGCCCGGTGGCAGAATCTCGCAGCCGAGGCCGAGCGCCCCCACACTGCGCAGAGCTTTACTGTACCGGTGGAGGATATCCGGGCTACGGGGTCATGGGACCTGTCGCTGAACCGCTACAAGGAAGTGCAGCACGAAGAGGTCATCCACCAATCCCCGAAGGAGATCATCGCAGAACTGCGTGCCATTGAGGCCGAGATCGCCGAAGGTCTGGATCGACTGGAGGGGATGTTGGCATGAAGCACGTCAGCATAGGGGAATTTGTTGAACGTGTTCAAACATGGAGCCCACAGAAGGAAGGGGGCAGTTCGTCTTTTCGATACATAGACATTGGCGCGGTCTCGCAGATCGAAAAGACGATCACAGAAGTTCAGACTGTTAGGGCCGCCGAGGCACCATCACGGGCTCGCCAAATAGTCAGAGGTGGGGACATCCTTGTGTCCACAGTCCGCCCAAACTTGAATGCCGTTGCTGTCGTCCCTGACGACCTTGATGGCGCAACCGCATCGACTGGCTTCACTGTTCTCAGGCCAAACGAACGCAAGCTGTCCGGCAGCTTTCTTTTCCATTGGGTGCGATCGCCCGCGTTCATCGCGGAGATGATCAAGCTGGCCACCGGTCAAAGCTACCCTGCTGTTAGCGACAAAATTGTCAAGACGTCGAAAATCCTGTTCCTCCCGTTGGACCAACAGAAGCGGATCGCAGGTATACTGGATCAGGCGGACGCCCTTCGCCGCCTTCGCAGCCGCGCCGTCTACAATCTCAACACCCTCGGGCAGGCGATCTTTTATGAGATGTTTGGGGACCTGTTGACCAATGAAAGTGGCTGGCAAGAAGGCGTGACGCTGGGCGAATTAGCTGAGGTTGTTTCAGGTATCACCAAGGGCCGAAAGGCCAAAACCGAAGTCCTGCGTGAAGTTCCCTATCTAGCTGTGTCGAACGTGCAGGATCGCTTCCTGAAAATGGACGTTGTGAAAACCATCGAAGCTACGGAAGATGAGATCGACCGTTTTCGACTGCACCGCGACGATATTTTGCTGACCGAAGGCGGCGATCCCGATAAACTTGGACGGGGCACTCTTTGGAAGGATCAATTGCCTGAATGCATCCATCAGAACCACGTTTTCCGTGTTCGCGTTACGGATGATCGCATCCGGCCAGCATTCCTAAGCTGGCAGCTCGGAAGTGAACGCGGAAAGGCCTATTTTTTGCGGTCGGCGAAACAAACGACGGGCATCGCTTCGATCAACAAGACGCAGATCAACGCGTTTCCGCTGTTGCTGCCCCCTCGTGAGCTTCAGGAGCAATTCGAAGAGCGATTGAACGGTCTTGAAGCGCGTCTCGGCACCTATAAGAACGCCATCATACAGATCGAAAACCTCTTCGCCTCCCTCCAGCACCGCGCCTTCAAGGGGGAGCTGTAGGCATGTCCAATGTGCCGGCCCTCACAGATGCCCAGCTTGAGCAGGTTTCCCGCTTGCTGGGTGACTGTGCGACCGGTTCGGAGATCACCCGCGTCCTTAATAGCTTGGGGCTTGACGATGTTTCAGGAGAAAGCACCAAGTGGCGGCGCCTGTATGCCACGTTCCTCCACTATCAGCGGCAGGACCGGGCGGCCAGCAAGCTGATTGACTTCATCCGCACCTTCCTTGATCCATCCGGATTCGTGGGGCGCCCGGACGAGTTCGAGGCTTTGCGCCAGCGGCTGAACGCGGTCCTCGCATTTGCCGGCTTGCACTATGGCGAGGATGGAAAATTCCGACGGGCAACGGCGGCGCAGACGATCGAGGAGGCCCACCAGCGTGCCAAGACGCTGCAAGCCAAGTTCAGGGGGCGTCGCATCCATTCCGAGGTAGTCAAGTACTGCAAGCCCGAACTGCTACAGGATAACTATTTCCACGCCGTGTTCGAGGCTTCCAAGGGGCTCGCGCAGAGGATCAGGGAGCTGTCAGGTGAGGACGGCGACGGCGCGGCGCTGGTGGATAGAGTGTTCTCCATCGAGCGTCCAATGCTCGCCATCAACACGCTTCAGACGGAAACCGAACGGTCGGAGCACAAGGGTTTTGCGTCGCTCCTGAAGGGATGCTTTGCGGCGGTGCGCAATCCCTTGGCGCATGAGCCAAAACTCCTTTGGAAAGGCGAAGACGACGCTGCTGATTATCTATCGTTGATATCTCTTCTGCATCGGAAGCTGGACGACTGCGCAAAGACCGGACTCGGGGGGATGCGATGAGAGGAGAAATTATCGGGGTCTGGTCGGAGACCTGGCGTGAAATCTGGTCGAAGCTGGCAAAACACCCGGACGCGCCGGAGGATTTGTTCTGCGAACTTTATCGGGAACTCGTCGGAGCTTTCGAAGTCGTCCCCGATGTAACAACGCTTGCTGATATTGTTGATCAATCCGACCAAGCCCGTTCAGCGTTTCGCAAGACGAAAGCCACTGCCTTCCGGGGCGAGCTTGCGCTCCTGGAGTTCATGGAGCGAGCGCATGGCATCGCTGCCGACCTTGGTGGCGATCCACTTGCCAACCGTTACTTCCTGCTGATCGATGCCTTTCTCGAAAAGTACAGCTTGCGCTACGACTTGCGCCGCCCTTTCAGTCTCAATCCGACGCTGAGCGGCGTGTTCGCTCGGTTGATCCGCGACTTGAAGGAAGCGACCTACCGCGACGCAGATCTGCATCCGCTTATGGTCGACTTTGAAGAGGCTGTCCGGGACCTTCGCGCAGATCGCTCTCCGGGGCGTATAAAAACCTGCATCCAAAAACAGGTGAACTTGTTGGAGGCTATTGGTCAGCGCTGCCCTGGTGTCAATGCCAACACCCTTGGCCAGATTTGTGACCAAGTTGGCACATGGCCTCATAACAAGGTCAAGGATGCGATGAAGGAGATGTATCGCTTTGCATCTGATTATCCTGGCATCCGACATGGCGGAAATGCAGGCAATCGTATTCGAGAAATAGAAATGCGTGATCTTGTAAGCGTTACCGTATTGCTTGCTGGCTTCACACCATACCTGACCGATCTTCTTAATTCTGACAATATCTATCGGGGCGTGTAGGGGTACGGAAATGAAGGCAACAGAAGCAGGGCTCCTCGCGTTTCTCAAGAAATCGCCGCAGTTCGTGATCCCGATCTACCAGAGGACCTATTCTTGGACCGAGCGTGAATGCCGCCAACTCTGGGATGACATCGTCCGCGCTGGAAGCGACGACGCGATATCCGTGCACTTTATCGGTTCCATAGTCTACATTGAGGCGGGGCTATCTCAGGTTTCGCATCAGGCGCCCCTGCTTGTGATAGATGGGCAGCAACGTTTGACAACCGTCACACTCCTGCTCGCGGCGCTTGCCGAAGCGTTAGGCGACGCTGAACCGATTGATGGCTTCTCCGCCCGAAAGCTGCGCAACTATTACCTTCTGAACCCAGAAGAAGCCGGAGAACGGCACTACAAGCTTCTCCTGTCTCAGACCGACAAGGCGACACTCACATCGATCGTTGGGCAGAATGAGCCACCGGTCGAGTGCTCCCTTCGGGTCATGCAGAATCACGCGCTGTTCAGGGATCTGATAGCGGCGCGCCAAGACAGCCTGACCGCAGTGTGCAAGGGCCTCGCTAAGCTCGTAGTTGTCGATATCGCGCTCAGCCGCGATCAGGACAATCCACAGCTCATTTTCGAGAGCATGAACTCCACGGGTCGCGAACTCAGCCAAGCCGACCTTATCCGTAACTTCATCCTCATGGGGTTGGAGCCGCCCCTCCAGACCCGCCTCTATGAGCAATTTTGGCGGCCGATGGAGATCTCGTTCGGACAAGAGGCCTATAACACGCATTTTGACAGCTTCATGCGTCATTACCTTACCGTAAAGACCGGCGAAATTCCGCGGCTCGATGACGTTTACGAGGCTTTCAAAGGGCATGCTCGGTCGCCGAAAGTGGCTGACGCCGGCGTTGAGGTGCTCGTAAAGGATATTCGGGACTTCGCACGGTACTATTGCGCCATGGCCTTGGGAGCGGAAAGCGACAGCGCCCTAAAGACCGCATTCCACGACCTCCGGGAGCTTAAGGTTGACGTCGCGTATCCATTCCTGCTGGAGCTGTATCAGGATTATTCAACCGGACTGCTGACCAAAGATGAGTTCCTGGAGGCAGTGCGTTTGATCGAAGCCTATGTATTTAGGCGCGCAATCTGCGCAATACCGACAAATTCACTTAACAAGACCTTTGCTACGTTCACGAAGGCACTGAAGAAGGATCGGTATCTTGAAAGCATCAAGGCGCATTTCCTTCTAATGCCTTCTTATCGTCGCTTTCCGAGTGACGACGAGTTAAAGCGCGATATTCAGACGCGGGACCTGTATAACTTTCGTAGTCGTAGCTATTGGCTACGTCGATTTGAAAATCACGACCGGAAGGAGCGGGTCCCTGTCGACGAGTACACGATTGAGCATATCATGCCACAGAGCGAGCAGCTGTCGAGCGCATGGAAGGTCGCACTCGGTGACGAGTGGGAGCGTGTACACCAGACTTACCTGCATACTCTCGGCAACCTTACCCTCACAGGCTACAACTCTGAGTACAGCAATCGACCTTTTAAGGAAAAGCGAGACATGCAGGGGGGCTTCAAGCAGAGCCCGCTTCGGGTCAACCTGGGCCTCGGCGAGTTGGAGGAATGGAACGAGGACAGAATTCGGTCGCGCTCGTCACGGCTGGCGGCTCAGGCTGCAGACGTTTGGCGGGCGCCGTTGATTGCGGCCGATGTTCTCGCCGCCTACCAACCCGAAACTGGGAAAATCGCCGGATACTCCATCCATGACCATCCGCACCTTTTGAACTCGCCTACACGCGATTTGTTCGATGCGTTCCGTACTGAGGTGTTGAAGCTTGATCCATGCGTGGGTGAAGAATTCCTGAAGCTATACGTCGCTTACAAGGCAGAGACAAACTTCGTAGACGTCGTCCCTCAAGCGAAACAACTGCGCCTTTCATTGAACATGGGCTTTGCTGAAATAAGCGATCCCCGTGGCATGTGCAAAGATGTCTCTGGCCTCGGCCGGTGGGGAAATGGCGATGTTGAAGTGCGTTTTAGTACTCTGGACGAGCTTCCCTACATAATTGGTCTAGTTCGGCAATCCCTAGAGCGCCAGCTTGGAAATGGAGGGGATGCATGAGCCAATTTGCATTCCTTCAAGCTGAATTCTCCGAGGTACACGAGCATGCCGTCAAGGCGGAAAGCTTAGCGCTTTCCGACCCGCGCAGCGCCTGCTTCTACGCGCGGTTGGCGCTCGAGGTAGCGGTCAAGTGGATGTACCGCCATGACCGCGCGCTCCGGTCGCCCTACGAGACGACACTATCCGCGCTGATTCATGAGCCGACTTTTCGGAAGTTGGTGGGCGATGCGCTGGTCGCCAAAGGGAAGGTGGTCAAAGACCTTGGCAACGCAGCGGTTCATGAACCCAAGCCTGTTGCCCCCGCACGCGCCATCACTGCGGTCAGGGAGTTGTTTCACATCGCCTACTGGCTCGTCCGCACCTATGCGAAGGGCGTGAAGCCGGCGGCCGCAGTGGCGTTTTCGGCTGATGCGTTGCCGAATACCACTCAGGTCGAGGCTTCCACTCTCGGGAAGCTAAAGGAAATCGCGAAGCGCTTCGATCAGGCAGCTAGAGAACGAGATCGCGCCGAGCAACTGCGCCTGAAAGGCGACGGCGATCGGTTGAAGCTGGAAAACGAGATTCGGCGCCTTCAGGACGAAATCGCCAAGATCAAGAAGGCCAACCAGGCCATCCCGGACGGGCACGACTACAATGAGGCGCAGACGCGCGATGCTTTCATCGACTTACTGCTGGCGGAAGCGGGTTGGACCTTCACCAGGCCCGGCCACGATACCGAGTGTCCCATCAGTGGCATGCCGAACGCCACGGGCGAGGGCTTCGTCGATTATGTGCTCTGGGGCGACGACGGCCGACCGCTCGGCTTGGTAGAGGCGAAGCGCACCCGCCGAGATGCACGGGCAGGCCAGCGTCAGGCCGAACTGTACGCTGACGCGCTGGAGCGCCAATTTGCGCAGCGTCCCATCATCTTTTATTCCAACGGCTATGAGCACTGGATCTGGGATGACCGTCGTTATCCGCCGCGCCCAATCCAGGGGTTTCTCAAGAAGGATGAGCTGGACCTTGCGATCCAGCGGCGCGCAACACGCAAGCCGCTGGCGCCAGAAGATATCAACTCAAAGATTGTCGAACGTTACTACCAGACTCGTGCCATTCGCCGCGTTGCGGAGGCTTTCGAGAAGGACAATCTGCGCAAGGCGTTGTTGGTCATGGCGACGGGTTCGGGCAAGACACGCACCGTCATTGCACTTTCCGACCTGTTGATGCGCGCCAATTGGGCGAAACGCATCCTTTTCCTTGCTGATCGTGTCGCGCTCGTCAATCAGGCGTCGAACGCTTTCAAGGTGTTCCTGCCGCAGGCTTCGCCCGTCAACCTGGTCACCGACAAGGCCGCACATGGACGGGTCTATGTTTCCACCTACCCGACCATGATGGGGCTCATCGACGAGACGAGAAGCGGTGTGAGGCGCTTTGGGCCGGGGCACTTCGACCTGATCGTTATCGACGAGGCACATCGCTCCATCTATCGGAAGTATAAGGCGATCTTCGACTACTTCGACAGCCTTCTGGTCGGCCTCACTGCGACACCGAAGGACGAGGTCGACCGCGACACCTACGCGCTTTTTGACCTGGAGCGCGGTATCCCCACAGACGCCTATGGGCTAGACGAGGCCGTCAGTGACGGCTTCCTCGTGCCGCCCAAGGCTGTGTCCGTGCCGCTCAAGTTCCAGCGCGAAGGCATCAAATACGACGACCTCTCGGAAGAAGAGAAGGAGGCGTGGGACGCCATCGAATGGGACGAGGACGGTGCGATCCCGGACCGCGTTGAGGCGGCGGCCGTCAACAAGTGGCTGTTCAACGAGGATACTGTTGACAAAGTGCTTGAGCACGTCATGACCCATGGTCTGAAGGTTGCTGACGGCGACCGGCTGGGGAAGACCATCATCTTCGCCAAGAACCATGATCATGCCCAGTTCATCGCCGAACGCTTCGATGCGAACTATCCGCATCTCCAAGGGCGTTTTGCCCGCGTCATCGACTTCAAGACCGAATATGCCCAGTCGCTGATTGACGACTTCTCGTCTGCAGACAAGGAGCCTCACATCGCCATCTCCGTGGACATGCTCGATACAGGTATCGACATCCCCGAGGTGGTCAACCTCGTCTTTTTCAAGATTGTTCGCTCGAAAACAAAGTTCTGGCAAATGATTGGGAGAGGAACGCGGCTGTGCCCTGACCTGTTCGGCATTGGTCTGCATAAGGAATATTTCTACGTTTTCGACTTCTGCCAGAACTTTGAGTTCTTCAACCAGAACCCCGACTTTTCTGAAGGGTCATCTGGCGCTTCACTGAGCGAGCGCCTGTTTGCGGCGCGCGTCGAGCTGGTCGGCGAACTCGACAGGCACGGGTATCCGGACGGCGATGATCCGGCCGCGGTACTGCGGCGCGATGTTGTCGCCCGGCTTCGTGCCGAGGTGGACAGCATGAACATCGAGAACTTCATCGTTCGACCCAAGCGGCGGATTGTGGAGACGTACAGGGCTGACGATGTTTGGTCGAAGCTGGGCCTCGATGAGCGCACCGAGCTCATTGACCACATCGCGGGGCTTCCATCTGCCGTGGTCGATGACGACATTTCCGCCAAGCAGTTCGATTATCTCATGTTGCAAACTCAGCTGGCGGTACTGAGAGCGGAGAAGGCGTTTGCTGGCTATAAGAAGCGCATTGTGGATTTGGCGGCGGCGCTTGAAGAACTCGGCAATGTCCCGATGGTCGCAGCCGAGATGGCGTTCATCCTAGAGATTCAGACCGACGAGTTTTGGCAGGACGTCACGCCGCCGATACTGGAAGCTATCCGCCGCCGTCTGCGGAGCCTTATCAAGCTCATCGAGCTGAAGAAGCGCCCACACGTATACACCGATTTTGAGGACGAAATCGGAGGTCCGACCGAGGTCGAGCTTCAAGGCGTCGCCGTCGGGACCGATATGCACCGTTTCCGCGTAAAAGCCAGACACTTCCTGAAGGAGCATGAGAACCATATTGCGATTCAAAAGGTTCGCCTAAATGAGCCCCTGACAGCACAAGACCTGGCGGAATTGGAGCGCATCTTTATCGAAGCCGCTGTCGCCGCTCCCGAGGACTTGGAGCGAATCCGCAATGATGGCGGGCTTGGGATTTTCGTTCGCTCTCTGGTCGGCCTCGATCGCGAAGCAGCAAAACACGCGTTCGATCAATTCCAGTGCAAGCGAAAGCTGTCGGCCAATCAGATCGAATTTCTTAACATGATAATTGAGTACCTTACGGACCGGGGCGTAATGGATCCACGGCTACTCTATGAGAGCCCTTTCACCGATTTCGATGCGATGGGGGTGGAAGGTGTTTTCGACAATATGGGTGTTTTTGAGCTTATCAGTATCTTGGAGGAGGTTCGGCAGCGTGCGGCTGCTTGATGTATAATTGCTTTGATACAAATCCTCGGACTCCAATGGCTGGAAACCGTGGTTTTATATCAGCCAGTCTCCCAAACCTAACCGGTCTCGGCTCCCTTAATCGCCGGGTCCGACCCGCCACCCCAGCGATCTCGCATCGAGTGAGTCTATTGATTTCGACGATTTTGACGGTACTCTAAAGAGGACAAAAGCTTCGAGCTGTGAGGCCCACGCCTCATCGCCAGACGGCCGATAGATGCCGATAGTTCACAGAATTTTTTCTGTGCTGAAATTGCCAAAAAATCCTTCAAGATCAAAAGGATAACTTTTTGACGGCCTGTGCCTCGGCGCTGTCGGCCAGAATAAATTTTTTCGGCAACAAAACCAATCACTTATGGCAGGAAAAACATTAGAGTGGGAGTGATTCAGACCTATCCGAGTGTATCCGAAACTACGCCATATTCCCCTATAACACACTGAAATATCTAAATAAAATTTCCGTTATCTATCGCGGTCTATCGCCGGGTAAGCCTTGGGATTGACAGCATAGTTGACGGTAGGGCGGCTCTTGTTTCACCGTCGAATTGCATATTCCGTCACGGCTCAGAGAGCTTGTGACGGTACTTTTTTCGGCGTTATTCCTTTGAATTTAAAAGGAAACTGGCCGTTCATCGAGGCCGACTTTAGCCTGACGGTATAATTGGCGGCTCTCTAGCGCTTCTTGAACGTTTTCGGAGGGCCCAATGCTGATTGATGCTGCTATCAAGGCACTGAAACCACGAGAGAAATTATACAAGGTCGCTGACCGTGACGGTATGTACGTCGCGGTCCAGCCCTCCGGGGCGATCGTGTTCCGTTACGACTACCGCATAAACGGTCGCCGAGAGACATTGACACTTGATCGATATGGCTCGGCCGGCATGTCTCTGGCGCGTGCGCGGGAGAAACTGATCGACGCGCAGCGCGCTTGTCCGTCATCAGATGATTTGCCACTTGGACTCCCAAGCGTGGGCGCATGCGGTGATATCGCGCTGTAGCGCTCAAATCGGTCGGGTCAGCTCGACGGGCAACGTTGTCTGGGCTGAAAAATCGCTCCCGATAGGCCGATGACGCCTGCGCGGGCCCTGGAGACATCCCCGCGATGCCGGCCACGGTGGCTCTCTGGCTCTCGCGTTCGTGCAACGCTATTTGGCCGGGCTGGCCGATCGGGCCGCCAAGCCTACGGGCGTGCGCATCAGAGGTGTAAAGCCCGGCAAGCGCTCGACACGGTGCAACCAAGACGTCACGTTCTCATAGTCTGAGAGGTCAACATTTCCTTCCGGCGCGTGGGCTGTGTATGTGTACAGCGCGACGTCGGCCAGAGTGGGCCGTTGCAAGGCGAGCCATTCTTGTCCCGAGAGATAAAGGTTCAGAATTCGCAGCAGGTCGTGTGATCTGCGGATGGCCTCCTCGGCACCTGTCAGGTTCTCCTGCCATACCGTAACGAGGCGTGCTGCGCACGGGCCTCGTGTGACCTCGCCGGCAGCGACGCTCAACCATCGCTGCACCTGCGCCATGCCGGCGGCATCCTCCGGCAGCCAGTCGGTTCGGCCGAACTTGCGCGCCAGGTAAACGAGTATCGCATTGGAGTCCGAGACGATGACGCCCTCGTCCTCCAGGACCGGAATCTGGCCGAACGGGTTCAGCTTCATGAAGGACGCCTGGTGCTGAGCGCCCTTTCGGAGGTCAACCTCGATGAGCTCGCATGTGGCGCCGATGAGCGACAGGAACAACCGCGCCCGGTGGGAGTGCCCCGACTGAGGATGATAGTAGAGTTTCATGGAAGCTCCTGACGGGCGCATGTCAGATGCACACAACGCTTTCGAAGTAAGGCAGAAGTCCGGTATCGGGATGACAGTTTACGTATTCAAACGTCGCCGTCTGGAGCACGAACAACTCGTGCCAGGAGACGAACTGCCGCTGCTCCTTGTATTTGCGGTTCATGGCGATTGCGTGTCGATAGATATCAAGATGGGTCTTGTGCGCCGCTGACCAGGCTTCCAAGTGAGCAAGCGAGAGAAAGTGGGCGACAACGCAGCTTTCGCGTCGCTCGGTCCCGTCATCGTCCAGGTTGGCGAGGACGAGCAGGGAAAGCGTTCCCGTCTCCTGCTTATGTTCGCCCAGATAGTCCGTCCCGGTCAGGAGCCTCGGGCGCATGTTCTCGATATAGTCTCCGAGCTGCTCCGCATCGGCAATGGCCCAGTATTGGCCCGAACGTAGCGTCACCATGTTGACGGGGGCTGTCACCAGCAGGCGCTGGCCGCGACCTGCGACGGGCTTCGACTGCGGCGCCCGTTCCCCGTGAGGGCTTTCCAGCCTGTCGATGGCGGCGAGCGGGATTCTGTCCCGGGCAGCGCCGAAATAACCATTGGCTGCGCTGGACACGATGACGCTGCCGTCGGTCTGGCCGATGCCGATCCGGTACCAGTTCTCTGAATAGATGGTCTCGTGCCGATCATAGGGAACGGAGATGGTCTCCCGCCAGGTGCCGGTGGTGTCGGTCAGCCGGGCGTCCTCCTTCAGCCAGGCGACGAGGGGTGAGCCGGCAGCCCACCGCGCGTGCTTGACCGGGTCGGTCCAATAGGCGACGACGACGGCATTCGTCATGCCGCGCTCGTCCTTGGCGCGCATGATCTCTGACGAATCCGGGCCGAATGGGTGGTCGAAGCTTTCCCGCGCGCGGTCGAAGAAGGCCCGCTCCTGAGACCAATTCAGTTCCTCTCCCTGGAGTGCGAAATAATCCGAGATAATGGCGCTCACAGGCTTGTTCCAACCCAGCGCGTATCTCGGGGCTGCTGGTGCATGCCCGTCCGGCTTCCGTGCCGGGACGGTTCTCTCGTATTCGACGTGAAAGACCATTCTGTCTCCTTATCGGCGCGTGACTCCGCCGTCAGCCGCCTGGAGAGGTCGGCCGTCTGGCGCTTGGGTCGTTCTCTGAGATTCGGGCGCGGCGCGAGCGGCCCCGCTATGTCAGCCGGTGATATGTCTTGGAGGCGATCTTCCAGCCGTCAGCCAGCTTCACCAGTGTGAGATAATCCAGGAACACGATTTGCCCGATGCGGACCCGCACCTTGGCAAATGCCTGCGTCGCGGCCGCGACATCGAGAGCAAGCAACCTGTCCTCCCGGAGTGCGCCCAGTGACTGTGGCGACTGGCGGCCAGCAAGGATCTGGCGATACCGCGCAAGCGGCCACAGCACGACCTCGCCTTCCTCGCTGCGCCCATAAAGGTGCGCGTTGCCGTCAAAAATGCGATCGAGGATAGCGAGATCGTTCGTGTGCACTAAGTCGAAATAGTCCTGAACTAGAGGGCGGATTTCCGCGGCGTGAGCATCGTCGACCGTCATCATTTCAGTGGTCATGGCAGCCTCACGCTTCGACGACGTCGTGGACGGCGACCACCGATCTGCGCGGTTGCTCGTTGACGATGAGCTTGAACAGATCGGGTCTTGCATAGTGGCCGTTCACGTCGTGGTCGAACTGCGCCCGTGTGATGTCCTCCATGTCGATCTCGGCAGTGATGATGGCCTCGCCGCTGAAATCGGGCCCGGCAATGATGTTCCCCAGTGGGCCGACGATCATGCTCCCGCCCCGCATGAGGACGTCCTCACTGGTATCCGTGATTGAGTTGCGCATATCCTCGGGGAACTGGCTTCGCTTCAGGTACTGGCACGCGGACAGGACGAAGCAGCGCCCTTCCAAGGCGACGTGCTGCATCGAAGGCGCCCACGTGTCGCGGTCGTCGGCGGTCGGAGCGCAATAGAGGGTGAGACCCTTGCTGTACATGGCCATGCGCAACAGCGGGACATAGTTCTCCCAGCAGATGACTGCGCCCATCGGCCCCCAGGGTGTGTCCACCGCCGTCAGCGTCGAGCCGTCGCCATGGCCCCACACCAGCCGCTCCGCCGCTGTGGGCAGCGTCTTGCGGTGCTTGCCCAGCAACGTGCCGTCCGGGCCGAAGAACAGCGCCGTGCAGTAGAGCGTGCCACCGGCCCGCTCGATGACGCCAATAGTGAGATGAAGCCCCGCCTCGCGCACCGCCGCGCTGAGGCGCTCCGTCTCGGCGCCGGGAACGGGAATGGCCCGCGAGGCGTAAGCGAGGAACTCTTCGCGCGTGGCCGGACGGCGCATCCCGACACAGATGTGGAAGTCGGCGCCCTTGGGATAGCCCCCGACGAAGGCTTCGGGAAACACCGCGACCTGCACGCCCTTGCGCCCACACTCGGCAATGAGCGCTTCCGCCTTCGCGAGGGTCGCCTCGGTGTCCGCTCCCTCCGTGCCGGCCTGAACGACCGCGACCTTGATTTTTGCCATTACGATCTCCCTTCAGATTCCAAGATAGCTGCGGCGGACCTCATCGTTGTCCGCCAGTTCTTGCGCGGTTCCGCTCAGGGTGATGTGACCGCTGTCAAGCACGTATGCGCGCTGAACCAGCTCCAGGGCGCTTGCCACGTTCTGTTCCACCAGCAGAACGGAGACCCCGGTCGCGTTCACCCGCCGCACGGCGTTCTGAACCTCCTCCACCATCAGCGGAGCGAGGCCGTGCCCCGGCTCGTCGAGCATGAGAAGCTTCGGCTTCGACATGAGCGCGCGGCAGATGGCGACCATCTGCTGTTCGCCGCCCGACATGGACATCACCTTCTGCCCGCGCCGTTCTTTCAGCCGCGGGAACATCGAAAAGCAGGCGTGCATGTCTGTTGGATGTCACTGAGAACTGACCCAGCAGCGATAGGAAATGTCACTGAGAATTGACCCATGTGGAACCCTCCCCCTGACGAGATTTGTCGGGGGTCATTGGAGTGATCGACATGGATTTTTTGAGCGTCATTCGACGGTGGGCACTGCGGGACAAGATGCCCATCCGCGAGATTTCGCGGCGGACTGGACTGTCCCGAAATACGATCAGGCGTTACCTGCGTGCCGGGATCGTCGAGCCCAAGTTCAAGGCACCATCGAGGCCGAGCAAGCTCGACCCGTACGCGGAGAAGCTGTCGGGCTGGTTGCTGGCCGAACAGCGCAAATCGCGCAAAGAGCGGCGGACGGCGAAACAGATGCACGCGGATCTGGTTCAGCTGGGGTTCGATGGGTCCTACGAGCGGGTCTCAGCCTTTGTCCGAGCCTGGAAATCGGACCGGCAGCGCGCGCAGAACACGACGGATCGCGGGACATTCGTGCCTCTGGTGTTCAAGCCGGGCGAGGCCTTCCAATTCGATTGGAGCGAAGACTACGCGATCGTCGGGGGTGAACGGACCAAGCTGCAGGTCGCACACATCAAGCTGTCGCACAGCCGCGTGTTCCTGGTCAGGGCATATTTGCTGCAGACACACGAGATGCTGTTCGACGCGCATTGGCATGCGTTCAGAATCTTCGAAGGCGTGCCGGGCCGCGGGATCTACGACAATATGCGCACGGCGGTGGACCGCGTGGGCGTCGGCAAAAAGCGCGATGTAAATGCGCGCTTCATGGCGATGACCAGCCACTACGTGTTCGAACCCGACTTTTGCAATCCGGCGGCGGGATGGGAAAAGGGCCAGGTCGAGAAGAACGTCCGCGATGCGCGCAGCAGGATGTGGCAGGTGATGCCCACCTTCCCTGATCTCGATGCGCTGAACTGCTGGCTGGAAGAACGGTGCAAGGCGCTGTGGGCCGAAACCGCACATGGCGGTTTGCCCGGCAGCATCGCAGACGTCTGGCAAGCGGAGAAGCCCTCGCTGATGCCGTTGCCCACCGCGTTCGACGGTTATGTCGAGCAAAGCAAGCGGGTGTCCCCAACCTGCCTCGTCACGTTTGATCGCAATCGCTACTCCGTGCCTGCCAGCTTTGCGAACCGGCCAGTCAGCCTGCACATCTACCCCGAAAGGCTGGTTGTCGTTGCTGAAGGGCATGTCGTCTGCGAGCACCAGCGCATCATTGAAAGGTCGCATCGGCAACCGGGCCGCGTCATCTATGACTGGCGGCATTACCTGGCCGTGATCCAGCGCAAGCCCGGTGCGCTGCGTAACGGCGCCCCGTTTGTTGAGATGCCGAGGGGCTTTCGTGAGCTGCAGGATCAGATGCTGCGCAGACCCGGCGGTGATCGGGAGATGGTCGACGTCCTGTCGTTGGTATTGCATCACGACGAACAGGCGGTCCTGTGCGCGGTGGACATGGCGTTGAAGGCCGGCGTGCCGACAAAGACCCACGTGCTGAACCTATTGCACAGGCTGGTGAACGGCACTTCAGTCGAGTTGCCAGACGTAACGCCGCCTCCGGCCTTGACGCTGAGCAAGGAGCCCGAGGCCAATGTTGCACGCTACGATGGGCTGCGCACATCCGGAGGCAAACGCCATGCGTCATGATCCCGCCGGAGCTGCCATCGTCATCATGCTCCGCAGTCTGAAGATGCCAGGCATGGCCCAAGCCGTGCATGACCTCATGGAACAGGGCGCGCCTGCGTTCGATGCGGCGATCCCGATCCTGTCCCAGCTGCTGAAGGCTGAAATGGCCGAACGTGAAGTGCGGTCCATCTTTTATCACATGAAGGCAGCGCGCTTCCCGGCCCACAAGGACCTGTCAGGCTTCGACTTCGCGGCCAGCGAGGTCAACGAGGCCCTCGTTCGGCAGCTTCATCGATGCGAGTTCCTCGATGCTGCCGAAAACGTGGTCCTGATTGGCGGGCCCGGCACCGGGAAAAGCCATGTGGCGACCGCCCTCGGAGTCCAGGCGATTGAGCATCACCGCAAACGCGTGCGCTTCTTCTCCACAGTCGAGCTGGTGAACGCGCTGGAACAGGAAAAGGCGCTGGGAAGGGCCGGGAAAATCGCCGAGGCGTTGGTGAAAACCGAATTGGTGATCCTCGACGAGCTCGGATACCTGCCGTTCAGCGCCTCGGGCGGCGCCTTGCTGTTCCACCTCCTCAGCAAACTTTACGAACGCACCAGCGTCGTGATCACCACGAACCTAAGCTTCAGCGAATGGGCCAGCGTCTTCGGTGACGCCAAGATGACCACGGCGCTCCTCGATCGCCTCACACACCGCTGCCACATCCTGGAAACCGGAAACGACAGTTATCGCTTCAAGGCCAGCTCCGAGACCGCGAAAAAAAAGAGGAAGGAGACGCCAATGTTGACCCCATCATGAACCGACCGACATACTGACAGGCGGGTCAAATCTCGATGACAATGCTGGGTCAGTTCTCAGTGACATCCAACAGTGCATGTCCTCGGCCAGCGGCTCATGCCGGCGGTGGTAGGCACCGATGAGCAGGTTCTCTTCGACCGTCATGTCGGGGAACACGTGTCGTCCCTCCGGAACCACCGCGAGGCCGCGGGATACACGTTCGTAGGCGGGCAACGCGGTGATCTCCTGCCCATCGAAGGCAATGGAACCCGAGACGGAAGGCAGGAGGCCGCCGATGGCCTTGATGAGCGTTGTCTTGCCCGCTGTATTGGCGCCGAGCACCGCTACCGTCTCGCCGCGGCCCACGTGGAGCGTGATGCCGCTGAGCACCGGCCGCCCACCGTATCCGGCTGAAAGATCAGTGATGCGCATCATGGCTGTGTCCCAGATAAGCGGTGAGCACGTCGGGATTGCGGGACACCTCAGCAGGAGATCCCTCGGCAATCAGCCGGCCGAAATTCAGCACGAGCACCCTGTCGGACAGCCCCATGATGGCGCGCATGTGGTGCTCGACGATGATGAGGGTGATGCCTTGCTCGTCGCGCAGCCGGCGCAGGCTGGCCATCACCTCGTCCATCTCCACATGGGTCAGGGCAGCCATCACCTCGTCCAGAAGGAGCACCTTCGGCCTCGTGGCGAGGGCGCGTGCCACCTCCGCGAGCGCCTTCTGCGGAAAGGTGAGTGATCTGACCGGCTGCTCGGCGACGCGCCGCAACCCGACCAGCTCCAGGCATCGGAGCGCCTCGGCCCGAGCCTCCTGCACCGAGCCGTGGACCACCGCTGCCGTCATCACGTTCTCCACCAGCGACATCTGGGGAAAGAGGGCGGTGTTCTGGAACGTCTTCGTCATCGCCCTGCGGGCGATAAGGTGGGGCTTCATGCCGTCCACCCGATGGTCCTCCAGACAGATCGACCCAGCGGAGGGGCGCACCAGGCCCATCAACGTGCTGAACAGAGTGGTCTTCCCGGCGCCGTTCGGGCCGATCAAGCCGACGATTTCCCCACCCGCGACCCTGAAGCCGACGGTGTCGAGCGCCACCAGCCCTCCGAATCGGACGGTCACTGCGTTGACGGCGACAATCGGGCTCATGCTTCGGGCCTCCGCAAGACCTTGGGCAGCCGCAGGGAGGTGAGACCGTCGGGCCGCAGCAGTACGACGGCGATCAGCAGCGCACCGAAGATAAGGGGGGCGAGCCCGCCCACCTCCTCCGACAAGGTGGCGTTGAGCACTTCTTCGAGCGGCACAATGAGGAATGCGCCGAGGATCGGGCCCGCAAAGGTTCCCACGCCTCCGATGATTGCCACGAGGGCCATGCGGATGGAGACGTGCGAGGCACTGAAGACGGTTTCCGGATCGATGAAGTAGGTGAACTGGGCGAACAGCGTCCCGCAGGCGGCCGTGAGAGCCGCCGAGATCACGCTCGCCAGGAGCTTGACCCGGAAGGTGGCAACTCCGGCCACCTCCGCTGCCTGCTCATCGTCGC
Organism: Paroceanicella profunda; assembly: GCF_005887635.2. Taxonomy (GTDB): domain Bacteria; phylum Pseudomonadota; class Alphaproteobacteria; order Rhodobacterales; family Rhodobacteraceae; genus Paroceanicella; species Paroceanicella profunda. The sequence goes on from NZ_CP040818.1 coordinate 3,786,580, forward strand.
GTACGGCGCGCAGAAAATAGCCATAGCGGCTCGCCGTCAGCCACGCGAAGGTCGTGCAGGACACGAGGAAGAGGAGGACGAACAAGGGCAGATAGTGTCCGGGGAAGCGGAACTGCATCATGGCCCAGGAATCCCCCACGAACGGCACAGAGATGCCCTGCGGACCGCCGGTGAACTTGAGTACGCTTGCGCCGATCCTGCAGGCCTCCGCCGCCGCGAGGGTGGCGAGCGCAAAATAGGGACCCTTCAGGCGCATGGTGGGGCCGGAGAGGACGAGCGCCAACACGACCGCAGCGATGATGCCGATGCCCATGCCGAGCCAGGGACTCAGCCCGTATGCCACCTGCGTGATGGTAGGGATGTAGGCGCCGATGCCGAAAAAGGCCGCGTGGCCGAGCGAAATCTGGTTGAAGCCTCCGACCACATTCCATGCCTGCGCCATGGAGGCGGTCAGCAGCATGATGCACAGGATGCGCACCACATAGCCGTTCGGTTCCAGAACCAGCCCGGCGAGGAGGATGACCGAGGCGAGCGCCGCGAGGACAAGAAGATTGCGCTTCATCGCGAGACCCCCCCGAGCAGGCCCTGCGGGCGCACGGCGAGAATGGCGATGAACACGACGAACAGCGCCAGATCCTTCATTTGCACCGGCAGGATGAGAGTGGAGATGGACTGGATGACACCAACCAGCACACCTCCCGCGAGCGCACCGGTGGTGCTCCCGAGGCCGCCGAGGACGGCGACGGTGAACATGAGCACCACATAGTGGGCGCCAACCGTGGGATTGACGGTGGCATAGGGCAGGATGATGCCGCCCCCGAAGGCCGTGAGGCCTGTTCCGAGGCCGAACGCGAGGGCGTAGATCTTCCGAGTGTTGATGCCGAAGGAAATTGCGGCCTGCTCGTCCTGAGCTGTGGCGCGGATCGCCCTGCCCGTCCACGTACTGGTCAACAGGAACCGCAGGGAAACGGCCATGATCACGGCCGCCGCGAAGGCCAGCAGATAGGGAACTGAGACCAGGATCGGGCCCAGATGCAGGGCTTGCGTCTGGTAGGCAGTCTGGACCGAGCGGTAGTCCGAACCCAGGAAGATGAGTGCGACATTTTCCAGCACGGCGATGAGGCCGACCGTAAGGAAGATCTGCGCCACCACCGATGCCTTCACCACGTGGCGGACAAAGAGATATTCGAGGGCGGCACCGATGGCACCGCCGACGAGAAGGGAGAGGAATGCTCCGGCGATCGGGTCCAGCCGGAGCGTGTGCCAAGCGAACCAGGCCACGTACATGCCGATCATGACGAATTGGGCATGGGCAAAATTCACGATGCCGAGGATCCCGAATACCAGGGTCAGACCAATGGCGATGACGCCATAGACCCCGCCGTTCAGAACCCCATCGAGCAGCGCCTGCAGTAGGTTGGTCATGCGTTCAATCCCGGTTAGCGATGCGCGTCATTCGGTGATCTGCTTGCCGCGCCAAAGGAGTTGAGCGCCGGCCTTCTGTGGGAAGACGGTGACCAGCTCACCACCTTGCCACTGGACCATGATTGGCGTGCCGGTGGTGGTGGCGCCCGTCTCGTCATAGGCGAGGCAGCCGGTGGGAAGCGCCCTGGCGAAGCCCTCGCAGAAGCGCAGAGTGGAGAGCGCGTCGCGGATCTTCGCTGGATCCGTCGACCTTGCGACGTCGATCGCCTTCACCATGTCCTCGAGGCCGGCGGCATACATGAGCGCCTCGTGCGAGGGCCATGTGCCGTAGGTCGCGCGATAGCGATCCGCGATCTGCTTTGCAGCGTCGTAGTTGGCCGGGGCAACGGAGAGCACGCCCTCTGCCATGGCGCCCAGAGCTGTTCCGAAATCCGGGATGATGTAGCCGCCCGCTCCGCCTACGACGGGCGTATCGATCTGCTGCTGCCCCATGGAGCGTATGATCAACACCGCATCGTTGATGTAGGAGACCGGGAAGACGAGTTGGGCGCCGGAATTGCGGAGCTTGTTGATGAGCGGGGTGACATCGGTGATGCCCGGCGGATATCCCTCGTCCACCACCACCTCAACTCCGGCCTTCTCCGCGGCCTCGCGGATGCCCTTTGATTGAGCGGTGCCGTAGGATGTGTCCTCCCAGAGAATGGCGATCCTGGAGATCTTCTCATCCGAAATTTCGCCGAGTTGAATTGCCTGCTCGAACGTCGCTGCTCCGAGCACCGAAGCCTTGGGCGACATCTGGAAGATGTTGCGATACCCCCGCTCGGTGATCTGGTCCGCGAAAGAGTGGGTCACCATGGGCACGCCGAGGCGCTCCGTCACTTCGGAAGCGGCAAGGGTGATATTGCTGACGAAGGAGCCGATGATGCCAACGACCTTCTCGCCGCTGACAAGGCGCTGCACTGCCGCGCCGGCTTTTGCCGGTTCAGGCGTGTCTGCATAGACCAGCTCCACCTTCGCGCCCTCGAGGGAGCCGATGCCGCCCGCGCCGTTCACGTCCTTGAGCGCCAACTCAAGCCCGTTGCGAATATTGGCGCCAAACTGGGCATTGGAGCCACTCAGGGGGATCACGACCCCAATCTTCACCGTCTCCTGAGCCATGGCCAGCTGCGGGCTGAACAGGGTCGAGAATGCAACGGCAAACATTCCTGCTCCGAACTGTTTGAGCATCGTCCGAATTTCCTCTTTATGGTGTCGTGGATTTTTGTGCGGTTCTCGAAAATAGAAACACCGCGGATGAGTTGCTTCAACGCCGATTGCCGCGATTGCTTTGTGCAAAAAGAAGGAGCGGAGAATGGAATGGGATGACTTGAGGCTGTTCTTGCAGGTGGCGCGCTCGGGTCAGATGCAAGCGGCTGCCCAGGCTTTGGGGGTGGACCATTCGACCGTCAGCCGCAGGCTGTCGCGTCTGGAGGAAAGGATGGGTCTCGTCCTGTTCGAGCGGGCTGCGCGGCGCATCAAGATCACGGAAGAGGGGCTGAAACTCTTCGCTGCCACGGAGCGGATTGAATCCATCGTGCTGCGGGACGTTATGCAGATTTGCGAGCAGGAGGTGGATCTTGCCGGGCGCGTCCGCATCGGAACGTCGGAAGGCTTCGGGAGCGCCTATCTTGCCAGCCGGCTGCCACAGCTCACCGTGGCGCACCCGGGGCTGGAGATCGAGCTTGTGGCAGTGCCTCGCAACTACTCGCTCGCCGCACGCGAGGTGGACATCGCGATCACGATGGAGGAGCCGCGAGTCGGGAGTTCGCGTTATAAAAAACTGACCGATTACAGGCTCGGCATTTATGCCGCCGAAGAATATTTTGATAGTCGCGCACGTCCGCAGAGCATTGATGATCTGCGCGAGCACCCTTGGTGTGGCTATATTGACGAAATGCTGTACACGCCGGAGTTGGACTTGCTGCAGTTTGGCGATGTGCGCATTCGTGCAAACTATCGCGCGTTGGGTGTCAGCTCCCACCTGGAGGCGGTCTGCACCGGCACCATGCTCGGCATCCTGCCGTGCTACATCGCCCGAAAGCGGGCGGGTCTGGAGCGGATCCTTCAGGACAAGGTCGCGCTCGATCGCACGTATTGGTTGGCCGTCCACGAGGATCTGGCAAATTCTAACCGGGTCCGCTTCCTGATGCAGAAGATCGAAGAATGGGTCAAGGAAGATAGGAATATCTTCAGATTGGATAGCTGAGGATTTCACCCCCGGCGTGAAAAGGCTCGCGGCGCATCAGGCCCCTCCGCGGAGTGGGTGATGTTCCCGACACCGGCGAAATCACGGGAGTTGTTGGCTGGGAAAAGGCGAGCCTGCTGAGGGCCTGGTTTCCGCTATGAGCAATCGCCGAGGGAGACTGGCCGACAGGCCGGTTTGTCCTTCGACCGGCGGCCAGCCCGCTGCCATCCCCCCTGCCACGGCGCGGCTGAGCCTGTGGGTCAGGGCAGCGTGTGCGTTGCGCAGGGTCAGCGTTGGCGTCCCCGCGAGATCCGCGGCGATCTGCTGCGCACGCGCCTGAAGGCAGTTCGGGTAAAGACTTCGGTCACTACGCCGAGATCATAGGCCCGCCGAGCGTCCAGCTTCTGCCCTATGACCAGGAAGTGGCGCGCGCAATTGATGCCGAGGCGTTCGATCCACGTCGCATGGATGCCGTCGCCGGGCGCGACGTTGTTGGCAACATCCGGGTCTTGGAACCAAGCCTGTTCGCTCGCGACGACGACATCGTCCAGGACCGCGAATTCCGAGGGGATGGGAGCCGGAACGTTGACGGCGGCGGCGACAGGCAGGCCGCAATCGATGCAGCTTTGCACCATGCGCCGGCAGTGACACGCGACGATCGACCAGACACCAAGCCACTTGCCCTGGCCGTCATCACCTCTGCATAGCCACCGTCGCGGTGAATGCCGGTCCACATCTGGTCGGTACAGCGGGTGAAGTCTCCGCGCGTGCACATCGCGCATTTTCCGCACGGGCCAGCAAGGAAGCCGACACCGACACGCTGCCCGACGGTCCAACCCTCGACGCCTACGCCGACGCACTCGATGCGTCCGACAGCCTCGTGGCCCGGGACGCGAGGGTATTCGATCGGCACCATGTTGTTTTCGACGGTCCAGCAGTCCGTGTGGCAGACGCCGCACGCCTCAACCCTGATCCGCACTTCGCCCTGTCCGGGCTCAGTGATTGGCCGCTCGACGAGCTCGAGGAGGCCGGGCGCACTGGCTTGGACGACGCGATATGTAGCAGTCATAATTCCCACCAAGCAATAGCGCCGGAACCCGACCGGAGGTCCGGGTACGTAACGGAATTGTGGGATCAGGTGGTGCGCGCCGAGAGGCGGTCGGTCAGGCCGCGAAGGTGATCGGCTTGCCCTTGTCGAAGCGCGTCAGCCTGTCGCCGAGATTGAACTTGGCAAAGACATCGGTGAGTTGATCCTGGTCTTCCTTCAGATGCCCCCAACCTTCGTTGTGGGCTGAGACCAGCGCGGCATCGGGGAAGGCTGCGGCTGCTTCGAGCGCGTCCTCGCTGCCCATGGTCATGTGAAAGCGACCGCGGGGCTCGGCCGCGCCGGTGAAGAGAACCACGACCTTCGGGGCGAAGCGCCGGGCGACTTCGGCCGTGCCATCGAACCAAAGCGTGTCGCCGGTGATGTAGAGGAGGTCGCCCGGCGCCTGAACGCCGATGGCAAACCCGATGACATCGCCGGCGTCCACACCGACGGGACCATGTCGGGCGGGCGTTGCCGCGATGAACAGGCGCTTTCCGGTGGCGCTTTCGAATGTGCGCGTTTCGAACGGCGCAACCCCCACTGAATTGCCGCCGAGGCGCTTGGCGCCGGAGATGGTGGTGTACGTTACGCCGGCCTTTGGCAGCAGAGCCCGCCCGGCGTTATCGAGGTTGTCGAAGTGATGGTCGTGGCTGAGCAGAATCGCGTCCAGGTGACCAATCTGATCAGCGGAAAGTGCAGGCCCCGTTACCTTCCGATGGACAACAGGACTGTGAGGCCCTTTGTATTCGCCAGGCGGATCGAAGGTCGGATCGGTCAGGAAGCGGATGCCGTCGTACTCGATCAATACCGTCGGGCCGCCGATAAGGGTCAGCGTCAGATTAGGGTTGGCCATTTGCGCCTCCATTGAACCGTTGAGAAAAACTACCGAGGTGCGGCCTTCCACGGAATTCGCTAATCTCGCGCAATGGCTGAGCAGAATCGCACAGGTCCTGATTGGGAAGACGTCCGGGTATTCCTTGCAGTCGCGCGCTTTGGCAGCCTTTCGGCGGCTGCGCGTTCGCTTGGCATCAACCATGCCACGGTGTCCCGGCGCATGAGGTCGCTCGAGGAAGCGCTCGGCGAGCGACTCGTTGAGCGTCGGCCGGACGGGTATGTTCTGACACCAGCCGGGACTCGGATTCTGGGTCCGGCCAGCGAGATGGAGGTTGCGGCTGGCATACTCAGCCGCGGGGGAGATGACGATCGCCCGAAGGGCCTGGTCCGCATCAACGCGCCGCCAAGCCTCACACAGACGTTTCTCGTCAGCCGCCTCGCAAAGCTCGCCATCGAGCAGCCGGGCCTGGATCTCAACCTTGCATCGGATGTACGCTCGGTGAGCCTTGAGCGGAGGGAGACCGACATTGCGCTGCGGCTCGCGCGACCTGTTGACGGCGATGTGTATGCGACACAATTGGTCTCGCTGGGCTTCGGGTTCTATGGCAGCGAAGCCTGCTGTCGACGGATCGAGGAGGGAAACGAGCCCGTCTTTGTCGGCTTCGACGAATTGAATGCGCATCTCCCTGAAGCGATCTGGCTTTCGCGCCACTTTCCGAAAGCGCGCATGTCGTTCAGAACGAACAGCCAGACAACCCAAGCTGTCGCAGCCCGTGAGGGTGCTGGGCTAGCGATGTTGCCGTACTTTGTCGGTAAAGCAGATCCTGATCTCAAGCTCTGCGTGCTTGCGCAGAGGCCACCCGCGCGAGGGATCTGGTTGGTCACTCGGCGTCAGGATCGCAGAGACCTTCCGATCCGTGTCGTCTCCGATCACCTTCGAATGATATTTGCGCGAGAGCGAGACCTTTTCGAGCGCGCGCATTAAGCTCATGAGGCCTCATTTGCAGAGTGGATTGTGCGCGATTGGCTCACAATCTGGCAACTGCTGTGCATTTTTGTGGTGCCACGCCCGGCATTTTTGCTTGGGCCATGGCGCCGCAAGCCGGGATTGTCGCCCCTGGACAGTCATGCGGGGAAACGGCGTCCCGGCGGGTTTGGCCTTCGCGGCCTCCGCCATACCCCGGGTGTCCTCCGTTGCGAACAAGCCGTTCGTCACGCTCGCCAACGCGATATCTGTGGCGGCAACGCGCGCCACCGATCAGCTCCGCCTCAACGACCGGATGGTGGCATGGGACAGTGTGAGGGTGCCGGTCTGGAGCGGGCGGCACAACGACAATGGGCGGGCTCTGTGCATTTTCGCTCAGCCATTGAGGGAAATGGTCGAATTCGCGCAAGGCCTTCGCTGGCCTACAGTGGGGTATCAACGTCAGAAAGGGACGCGCATGGCTGGCAGTATCGCCGGAAAGGTTGTTCTCGTTTTCGGTGGTGCCGGCGGAATCGGCTCCGCGGCGGCGCGCGACCTTGCAGCCAAGGGCGCGCAGATCGCAATTGCCGACATCGATGAGGACGGGATGGTGGTCGTTGTCGACGATATCGTGCGGTCCAACGGTGTGGCGCGGCCATATCCGGTCGATGTCACGGTGAAGGACGACGTCGCCAGTGTCGCCGAGGACATTGTCCGGGATTTCGGGCGCATCGACGTGCTCATCAACGCCGCCGGCGTCATGTTCATTCGACCACTCGTCGAGATCCATACCGTCGAGTGGGAGACAACGATCGATCTGAACCTGAAGGGGACGCTTTGGGGTATCGCTGCGGTCTTGCCCTATTTCCTCAAGCAGCAAAGCGGGCACATCATCAATCTCGGTTCTGTCCACGGGCTCAAGGTGTTCTCTCCTGGCGGCGCCGTTCATTCGGCGTCAAAGTTCGCTGTACGAGCCTTGTCGGAGGGATTGCGGGCAGAGTTGGCGAGCACGCCCATTCGCGTGACGACCGTGACACCGGGAGCAGTCGATACCGGCATCCAAAACAGGACGACGGGTACGGACAGCGCGCGGATGCAAGAAATCTACAAGAAGGCGATTCCAGCGAGTGCCGTTTCGCGAGCGATTGCTTTCGCGATGGAGCAGCCAGACGCTGTCGACATCAACGAGATCGTCGTGCGGCCGTCGGCTCAGCTCATCTGACTGATGTCTCCGACCGTATTTCCTGTAGTGATGCCGGGGGGCTTGGTGCGAGTGAGGTGGCAGGTCAATGGCTCGGCGCGAGCAGCCGCATGACTTGCCGGAAGATCGGCCGCCCGTTCGATTCAAATCCGCCTGTGACCTCATGGCCGAGATCCATGGCCTGGCCGGCCGATGTTCAGCGAAGAGCCGAAGCTGTCGGGGACAGGAACGCCCGATGCCAAGGCGAAGCGGCTCCCCGGTGGTGCGCACGCAGGTCCATGCAACCCAGTAAAGTCGAGTGAGAAAAGACACCCAATTCAGGGTCGGCCGCTTGGCCGTCCTGAACGGGGAGGCATTTGAGCAGGGGCCGGTGTGCACTGCATACGGTTTGGGCGCCAGATCGGTGAAGAGGCGGAAACCAGGACAGGAATGCATGACAGGCTGTACGGGCTGCGATTGCTCCGCCATGCGTTGACTGCTGCTGAACTGGGCAGTTTTCGGCAAGGCGCATTGTTCCGATGGCGGTTCGAGACCTTGACTTCAAGGGGCCATCCTGTGTGGCCGGATCGGAAGGCGCACTCTCGACCATCCGGATCTTCGCCCCGTGTTCGAAAGCGCGGCGGCACTGGGCGCCCCCGTCCTGCTTCACCCTCGCAGGGGTACGATCCGCCCATTGTTCCGGCGTCTCCGCCGAGGTCGACGCCATGTTCGGCCTCCTGGTCGCTGATGGGGGCTCGTATGCTCCCCGCCCTGTCGCCGGAAGCGCGTGTACCAGATGCCAATGCGCTGGCCCCGGCCCTCATGCCCGCGCGGCGGCGGGGCGCTGCGCTGTCGATTGCGACCGGAGGAAGGACGCTCGCCCTGGTGTTTGGTGTGCCGCTCGGTGCGATCGCCGGAAATCGTTTCGGTTGGCGGATGACCTGCGGCGGTGTCGCCCTGGCGACAGTCGCCACGCTTGGGCTCCTGGCCGGCCTGCCGCGCGATAGCGGACGCGACATGGCCGTGGTGACGCGGCGTGACTGGATAGCGGTTGTCGTTCGCCCTGACATACTGCCCGCATGGCGCGTCATGATGCTCAGGACTGTGGGGATATTCACGATCTGCACCTGTCTTGCCCCCTGTCTCACTGCCGCCATCAGCATGGCCCGGAGCGCCACCTGCTGCCCCGTCGAAACCGGGGCCCATGTGATGGTCCTGCCCGGTGGCGCACCGGCGGAGACGATCATCGACTACGTGGGTCGCGGCGCTGCCGACAGCTGTCGGGAACATGTCGCGCCTTGCGGGGATGAGCGGTCGATCCCGGAAATGCCCGCCCTGCGCATCTCCGCGCCACGCCAGATGCCGAAACGGATCCGCGCCCGAACCGACGCGCTGGCCGCCAGAGCGCCTGACCTGGCAGGAGCGGTATCGCTGCCGAAAGTCCGGATGTCTCCGCACGCCGTCTGAACGGTGCTGCCCGGGCTCGGCCGCCGAGCCCGGGGAGCTTTCCTCGTGCGGGGTGCGGGGGCCTCCCGCCGCAGCCTTTGCGGGAGCTGTGTGCTCCTGACGAGAGAGCGCATGTCGCGGTCCGGCAGGGAGCTTGACCGCGAACAGCCCTGCCCCGGATGGCGCGCTTCCGCGTCAAGGCCGGACGGGGCGAGGCCCGCTTCTTCCGGCGGGCGGTGTGCGGGGAGCCGGGGATTATGCCCGGCGGGGATGAGCGTCTTCATAACGGCCGGTGTCGCCGGGCGGGTGTCGGGGGGCGCCTCAGCCGAGCTGCGGACCACGGACGCGCTGGCGGTGCGTGTGCGCTGCCGGTGCGCGCGCGCCGGCCGGGCGCGCTGGTACGGGGGCAATCCCTTCAGATGTCCCGCAGCCGGGGCGTGTTCCCCGCCTCCGGGCGCGAGGTCACGTAGCCGATCAGGCCCCGCAGGGAGTGCGAAACGGTCCGGCTGTGATGGTCCCAGTAGCGCACGGTCTTCTTGTAGGGGATCGGGACGTGGATCTGCACCATCCGGCGCAGCTCGCTGACCTGGATGATCGCGAGATCGCTGGTGTCGATGGCGGGGTCCAGCAGGCAGGCGGCGGCGGCCCGTGTCAGCACGCCGGGGCCGGTCTTGCTCCAGGCGCTGTCGTTGTCGCGCGCGAGCAGCGCCTCCAGCGCCATTTCCTTCGCCCTGCCGATCACCGGGTGCCCCGGCCGGGCCGCGATGATGTTGTTGGAGAGCGAGCCGCGATGCTCCCGAAAGCACACCAGCCCCGCATGGGCGGGCAGCCGCTCGAAGATGTCCGGCGCCGCCAGCCTGTCATCCGCGTCCGCGTAGAGGCCGCCCTCGGCGTAGAGCAGGCAGAGGCGGAGGAAATCCGCCTCCTCGGCCACGTGGTTGGCCAGCCGGAACGCCCGCAGGTGCGCGGCTCCGAACCGCGCGGAGAGGAAGGCCCGCGCCTCCTCCCGGGTCCACACCCTGTGGCTCGCGGCGTCCACGGCGGACCAGGAGCGCATCACGTCGCGCACCGGGGCCGGAATGTCCTGCGTGTTCCAGTACTGGAGGATGCGCCGGGGAATGGCGCGCGCCTGCGCCGGCCCCGCGGCGGGCGCGCGGTCCATCCACTGCGCGATCGCGCGGCGCGCGGCCACCACGAACTGCGCCGCGAGATCGGCCTCCGCCCCCGGGCCGGCCCGCGCGGCCTCCGCGCTGAAAAGCCTGAGATCGTTGAGGAGGTTGCCGCTCAGAGTGGTGCTGAGGTGGCGGATGTTCAGCCCCGGCGCGTCCGCGGTGCCCTGCATCCGGCCGATCTGCGCGCCGGCCTCCTCCAGCCGCCCCGCCGTCACCATCAGGTCGAAGGTCTGGGCGATGCGCGCCCCGTCCGGGTCCAGCCGGTCCGCCTGCTCGAAGAGCGCCAGCGCCGCATCGGGCCGCGAGGCCTCCGCCAGCAGGCGCGCGCGCAGGCGCAGGTGGGTCGCCCGGGCGCGGCGCCCCGCGGGCATGGCGCTGTCCAGCAGGGTGTCGAGCTCCTGCGCCCTGCCCTGCTGCATCAGAACCTCGTACTGCGCCTTGAGCATCGCGAGGTCGCCCGGCCAGCGCCGCAGGCAGGCGCGGCCGTAGCGGAGCGCGCGCGCGCGCTCCCCGGCGATGCTGAGCAGGCGCAGCAGCAGCAGGGCCTGGCGCAGCGTGCGGCGGGCGAAGCGGTGCGTGCGGTAGCGGCGCAGCGCCCCGGTGGGGCCTTCGTCCAGCAGGGCCACCTCCGCGTCGAGCTCCGCGCGCAGGCCCGGGTGGATGGTCTCCATCAGCCGCGCGGCGAGCCGCCGGAACCCCTCGTCCGAACAGATGGGGCGGAACAGGATCACGAGCTGCCGGCAGGCCTTCATGCTCTTCGGGCCGCAGTCGACCAGCCGGGCCAGGGCCCGCTCACAGGCCGCCGCATCGCCCGCGGCATCCGCAAGGGTGAGCAGGTCCGTCGCGTCCCGTTCGCCGAGCAGGGGAGCGAGCGTGGCAAGCTGGCCGCGCAGGCGCGCCAGCACGTCGGGGCCAAGCCGTTGCGCGCCCTCGATCGCGAGGCAGCGGATCAGCGGCAGGTCGGCGGCGCGCGGTGTCTCCGCGGCCAGCAGCGCGTCGACCTCCCGCGCCACCACCGGTGCACCGGCCGGGCAGTCGAGCGCGGCGCGCAGGTATTTCGCCCGGAGGGAGCGGTCCTCCGGGTTGATCGCAACCGCCCGGGCCAGGCTGCGCAGCGCCGCCGCCGGCTTGCCCTGGTCCAGCCAGAAGCTCCCCAGCTCGGCGTGCACCGGCGCCTGCGTTCCATGCGCCCTCAGCATGTCGCGCAGGGCGCGGACCACGTCGCCCGGCCGGTCGGCGCGCCGCAGGATGCGGACGTCCATCAGCCGCAGCCGCAGGCTTCCCGGGAAAGCCTGCAGCCCGCGCGCCACAGCGCTCAGTGCCTCCCGTACATCGCCGTCGAGCAGCGCGCCCTCGGCCAGCGCATGGTAATCGTTCGCGCGAAGGCCCCGAAGGCGCTCTGCCCGGCTCCGCGCCTCCTGCACGGCGGTGACATTGCCCAGCTCGCGGTTGAGGCGGGTGGAGAGCAGCCAGTGCGCGGCGGTGTCGGGGAAGCTCTCGACCAGGGTGTCGGCCACCTCGACGGCGGCGGCATGCTGCCCCGCCCGCGCCAGAAGCCGGGCCGCGCGCTGCAGGCAATTCCGGTCCTGCGGGTGCGCCTCCGTGGCCGCGCGCAGGAGGGCCATCAGCCCGTCGAAATCGCCCCGCCTCAGCGCCAGTTCGGCCCGGCCCAGCAGCGCCGCAACATGGCCGGGCCGGGCGGCGAGCACGGTGCTGAAATGCCGGTCCGCACCCTCGTCGCGCTGAAGCTCGGCGTAGCATTCCGCCAGGCTGCAGCGCAGACGGGCGCTGCGCGGGGCCCGGCGCAGCGCCCGCAGGAGAAGCCGTGCCGCCTCGCGCGGCCGGCCGCCGCGCCGGAGCACGCCGGCGCAGCGGTTCACGATCTTCTCGTCCTCGGGATGTGCGGCGACGGCGTTCAGCGCGAGGGCCGCGGCCCTGTCCGCCTCGTCACGCCGCAGCACGCTCTCGATGCGGCCAAGGCTGGCCTCCACATGCCCCGGCTCCAGCGCCAGCACGGCGTCGAAATGCGTCTCGGCCCGGGCGAAGTCCGCCATGCGGATAGCGAGCGTCGCGGCAAGCATCCGGACGGGCACCGTGTTTCGCGGCCGGGGCGGCAGCCTGTCCAGCAGCGCAACCGCCTGATCGGCCTGCCCGGCCGCGATCAGCGCCTCACCATAGGCGGCGATCACCTCCACCGCACACGGGCGCAGCTTCAGCGCGTCGCGGCCCCGGCTCAGCGCCAGCTCCATGTGTCCGGACTTCAGCGCCGTGGTGATGCGCCCGGCCAGCGCCGCCACATGGCCCGGCCGCAGGGTCAGCACGTCGGAAAACCGCGCTTCCGCCTCCGCAAGGCGCCCGGCATCGAGCAACCGGCCTGCCTCGCGCAGCGCGCGCCCGGGCCCCGTGCCGGAGGGAGCGGCCGTGCTGTTGGTCATCATCGCTCCGGTGTTGGCGGATGGGCCGGTGCGACCGGCAGGCCCCCCGCCGGGACATCGTCCCCTCGTAAGTACACGGCCAGGTCAGGGCCGATCAAGCCTGCGCTCCGCTGCCCGCGCCGTCTCTTCCCCGGTATCGTGCAAAGGTCTGCCCGCAACCCCCCGGCATGTCCGCACACCGTGCTCTCGAGAGAGGCACCCCTTCGCTGAACCGGCATCCGGCACGGGAGCCGGGCCCTGACCGGGCCCGCCCTCTCCCTGCAGCCGGTCGCGGCACCCTCCGCGCGGTCTCCGGGCCGGTCGCGTCCGGCATTGCCGGCCCGGCACGGCGTGCCCGGGCGCCCCGGAGAGCAGCGCCTGCCGCGCTCCGCCCAGCATAACATTTCCGCATGCTTGTACCGGATACCCCTGTATTCTTTTATTCTCGGGTCCCGTTACCATCCGAGCCCGCAAGCAAATGGTCGCACCGGACCGCGCGGGGCTCTCGGGCCGGCGCCTGCCCCGGGGCCGACCGGGACAACAGGGATCTGACATGAAAACCATTCTCACCTCCACCGCGCTGGCTCTGGCGCTGGCCCCTCTGGCCATGCAGGGCGCCGCTGCGAAGGAACTCGTGATCTCGGGCTATGGCGGGCTGTGGGAGCAGGCGGTGCGCACCTGTTTCGAGGCGCCCTACACCGCGCTCACCGGCAACACGGTAGCCATCACCATGGGCGCGCCGAACCAGTGGATCAACCAGATCAAGGCCGCGCCGGGCACCCCGCCGATCGACCTGCTGATGATCCCCTCCAGCGGCGCCTTCGACGCGATCAAGAGCGACATCGTGGAGCCGATCGACACCGCCAGGGTGCCGAACTACGCGGAAGTGTCCCAGCAGTTCAAGGACTTCACCAAGGGCATGGGCTCGGTCTACGTCTACGGCGCCATGGGGCTGATGTACGATTCCACCGTGGTCACCGATGCGCCGAAGACCTGGCAGGAGTTCGTGGACGGCACCATCGCCGGCAAGTGGCGCGCCTCGATCCCGGGCCTGGACTACGGCTCCAGCGGCATCGCCTCCACGGTGTGGATGCTGGCGCATGTCTCGGGCGGCGACGTGGACAACGCCGACCAGGGCTTCGAGGACATCGCCAAGATGCAGGAAAGCGGCAACCTGGTGTTCTGGAACAACGCCAACGAGCTGCTGAACCAGATCGGCTCCGGCGAGGCCGACATCGGCATGTACTGGGACGGCCGCAGCTGGGCCTTCATCGACGATGACCATGCCGACATCCGCTACGTGAACCCCGAGCCGGGCTCCGTGGCCGCGATGACCTGGGTGCAGAAGGTCAAGGGCGGCGACGACAGCGCCTGGGACCTGATGAACATCGTGCTCTCCGCCGAGGGCCAGGCCTGCTACGGCAACATGATGCGCTACGGCATGTCGAACGCCAACGTGACCTATGACCCCGCCGTGGCCCCGCAGATCACCCGGATGGACAGCATCGTGATCCCGCCCTTCGAGCAGATCGCCGAGAAGATGCCCGAATGGGTGGACCGCTGGAACCGCGAGATCCACTGAGCCGCGCCCGCGCGGCGCCCGAACCGCCGCGCGCAGGCCCGCGGCAGGCGCGGCGGAGCGCCTGTCGCACATGACGGCACGATGATGTCACGGGCACCCGGGCGACCGGGCCCCCGACCCTGTGTTCCGGCCTGCGGGCCGGGGCGCGCCTCCGGCTCCCTCCTGACGATGAAAAGACCGCCATGACCCAGCCCATCTCACTGGACCTCCGCGGGGTGTCCAAATCCTACGGACCCGTCCAGGCCCTGCTGCCGCTCGATCTCTCGGTCCGTCCGGGGGAGCTGCTGTCGCTGCTCGGGCCCTCGGGCTGCGGCAAGACCACCACGCTGCGCATCATCGCCGGGTTCGAGACGCCCGACTACGGCGACGTGCTGATCGGCGGCACGGACGTGACCGAGCTGCCGCCCGACCGCCGCCGCCTGGGCATGATGTTCCAGAGCTACGGGCTGTTCCCGCACATGAGCGTGCTCGACAACGTGGCCTTCGGATTGAAGATGCGCAACGTTCCCCGGGCGGAGCGGCACCGGCAGGCCGGCGAGATGCTCGAGCGCGTGCATCTGGGCGGCTACCGCGACCGGATGATCGCCCAGCTCTCCGGCGGCCAGCAGCAGCGCGTGGCGCTGGCCCGCGCGCTGGTCACCAACCCCTCCATCCTGCTGCTGGACGAGCCTCTGGGCGCGCTGGACAAGAACCTGCGCGAGCACATGCAGTTCGAGCTGCGCGAGATCCAGCGCAGCCTCGGCATCACCACCATCCTCGTCACCCATGACCAGGAGGAGGCGCTCACCATGAGCGACCGCGTTGCCGTGATGCAGGGCGGCGCCGTGCGCCAGATCGGCGCGCCGACCGAGATCTACATGCAGCCGAAGTCGCGCTTCGTCTCGGAATTCCTCGGCGCCTCGAACATATTCACCGTCCGCCCGGAGGGGGCCCCGGTCGGCGGCAGCTTCGCCGCGCGGGTGGGCCCGGAGAACGGGCTGGTCCGCGTGGCCAGCAACGGACAGGAGATCGGCACGGCGCCGCTCAGCGTCGCCATCCGCCCCGAGCACCTGCGCCTCGTCCCCGCCGGGGAGGCCGCGCTGCAGGGCCGGCTGCGCAGCGTCATCTTCCGCGGCAGCTTCTTCGCCTGCGAGGTGATGCTGCCGGGCCAGGACAGGCCGATCCTCGTCTACACCCAGACCAGCACCGACCTGCCGGCCCCCGGCAGCCCGGTCGGCGTGGACTGGCCGGAGGGCCGCGCCGTCGCCATCGCGGAGAGCGCCGCATGAGCACGTTGCCGGACGCGCCCGCGCCCCGCCCGAACCGCGCCTACCGCCTGGCCCGCAACAGCTGGGCGCTGCCGGCGCTGGCCTTCCTGCTGCTGTTCTTCGCCGCGCCGCTGATCCGCAACACCCTCACCAGCTTCAGCGGCGCGGAAGAAGGCTCCGGCCAGTATTTCGACAATTACATCCGCCTGTTCACCGATGCGTTCTATGCCGGCGTGCTGCTGGAAACGCTGAAGGTGAGCGTGCTCGTCACGCTCATCTGCCTGGTGATCGGCTATCCGGTGGCCTATTTCATGGTCCGCTACGCCGGGCGCTGGAACCCGTTCCTGGTGTTCTGCCTGATCGCGCCGCTGCTCACCTCGATCATCATGCGCACCTTCGGCTGGGAGGTGATCTTCGCGCGCAAGGGGCTGCTGAACCTGTTCCTGATGGATGCCGGGCTGATCTCGCGGCCGCTCGACCTGCTGCGCAACCCGGTCTCGGTCTACATCGGCCTCGCGCATGTGCTGGCGCCCTTCATGGTGCTGTCGATCACCGCCGTGCTGCAGGGCGCGGACCGGCGGCTGGAGGAGGCGGCCCGGGTGCTGGGCGCCGGCCCCTGGCGCACCTTCCTCAATGTCACCTGGCCGATGAGCCTGGAGGGGGTGATGACCGGGTCGATCCTGGTCTTCGTGCTCACCAACGGCAGTTTCCTCACCATGCTGCTGCTCGGCGGAGGCACGGTGAAGACCCTGGCGATGCTGATCTACCAGCAGTTCAACCTGACACAGGACGTCGCCTTCGCCAGCGCCATGGGCAACGTGCTGCTGCTCATCGCGCTGATCGGGCTGGTCCTGCAATCGCGGGTCGTGTCCCGCAGGAGGGCGAAATGAGCGAGATCACCCGGACCGGGCGCAAGCGCCGCCCGCCGCGCAACCCCGCGAAGCTGGTGCTGGGCCTCTGGGCCGGGCTGTTCGTGGTGTTCCTGCTGCTGCCGATGGTGGTGGTGGTGGCGGTGTCCTTCTCCTCCGCCTCATTCGTGTCCTTCCCGATCCCCGGCTTCTCGCTGCGCTGGTACGCGCGGGCCTTCGACTATGCGCCCTTCATGAGCTCGCTGCTCACCAGCATCGAGCTGGCCGTGGCGGCCACGCTGGTGGGCACGCTGCTGGGCATTCCCGCGGCCATCGCCGTGGCCCGCTCGCGCCACCCGGTGGCGAACGCGATGTCGAACTTCCTGCTCACGCCGCTGTCGATGCCCGAGATCGTGCTGGGCTTCGCGCTGCTCTACTTCCTCGCCAGCCTGCGGATCGGCAGCGGGTTCCTGTCGCTGCTCATCGCCCATTCCATCGTGGCGATCCCCTACATCTCGCGCACGGTGATGTCGGTCTACCGCGCCATTCCCGCCAGCCACGAGGAAGCCGGCGCGGTGCTCGGCGCCAGCCGGTTCCAGATCCTGCGCCAGATCATCCTGCCGCAGATCATGCCGGGCGTGTTCGCCGGGGGGATGTTCTCGATGCTGATCTCCTTCGACAACGTCTCGCTGTCGTATTTCTTCGGCTCGGCGCATACATCCACATTGCCGGTGGTTATGCTGAGCTACATGGAAAACCAGTTCGACCCCTCCATCGCCGCCATCAGCACCATCCAGATGCTGATCGCCATCGTGACCCTGTTCGCCATTCACCGGGCCTACGGCATCCAGCGGCTGACCAGCATGTGACCCCGCGCAGGCCCGGGGGAGCATTGTCGGGCGGAGGCATCGGGCCGGCGCCCCGGCCGGCCCGGCGCACGGCAGGCCCGCGGTGCATCGTGCCGCCCCGGCCCCTCCCGCGCGATGGGGTCCCCCCCTCGGGTCGTCGCGCGCACGCTGGCGAACGCCTCCGGGCGCGTCGCATCCCCCGGGGCACTGCCTCCCCGGGCGCGCGCCCGGGATGTCCGGTGCGCCTGCCACATCTGCCCGCCACCCACCCGGCGCGCTTGCTACACCAGCCCGCCTGTCACCCGGCGCGCCTGCTACCTCGGCCCGCCCGCAATCTGGCGCGCCTCCGACACCGGCCCGCCACTCGCCCGGCGTGCCTCCAACAGCGGCTGGCCCGTCACCTGGCGTGCCAGTCTCATCGGCCCGCCGGCCTCATCCGGTGCGCTGCCCACCGGGCAGGCCGCACCAGCCGGCGCGGCCCGAACTGATCCGGCGGGCCGCTCCCGGCCCGGCTTCCCCATCGGCCCGCCCGTCCTTCGGGCCCGCCGTTCCCCGCCGGGGCGCCGCCCCGGTCGACCAGTAACGAGTTGCGACATGACCACCACGGCACCGCCCCCCGCCCCCACACGCGCCGCCCCGGGCGCGCCGTCGCGCTTCTGGGACCTCGGCGTTCCGGATTATGAGCCCCGCCAGGACCGCCCGGGCGCCAGCGCCGACGTGGCCATCGTGGGCGCCGGCTTCTCCGGCCTCGCCTGCGGCATCGCGCTGGCCCGGCGCGGCTTCAGCGTGGCGGTGTTCGAACAGGGCGCCATCGCGCACGGCGCTTCCGGCCGCTCCGGCGGCATGGTCGGCCCCAGTTTCCACAAGCTGGGCATGGCCGGGCTCACCGCGAAATACGGCGCGCAGAAGGCGCAGGGCATCATGCAGGCCGGCATGGAGGCGCTCGACCATTTCGAGGCCTTCGTGGCGCGTGAGGAACTGGAGTGCGATTTCCAGCTCACCGGCAGGTTCCGCGGCGCGCGCAGCCCGGAGGATTTCGACGCCATGGCCGCCGAATGCGCCCGCCTCAACGCCCAGGTCGGCCTGCCCTACCGGATGGTGAGCCGGGCGGAGATGCCGACCTTCATCGGCTCCACCACCTATTGCGGCGGCGTGTTCTACCCGCGTGACGGCGGTGTCCACCCCAAGCGCCTGGTGAACGCGCTGGCGGGGCGGAGCGAAGCGCTCGGCGTGCGCCTTGCGCCCGGCACCCCGGTGCATGCCATCGCGCG
This sequence comes from Paroceanicella profunda, assembly GCF_005887635.2. Lineage (GTDB taxonomy): Bacteria > Pseudomonadota > Alphaproteobacteria > Rhodobacterales > Rhodobacteraceae > Paroceanicella > Paroceanicella profunda. The sequence goes on from NZ_CP040818.1 coordinate 3,805,122, forward strand.
CGAGGCCGGGGGCTTCCGCCTCCACACCGCACAGGGCGATGTCACCGCGCGGCACGTGGTGGTGGCCACCAACGGCTATGCGGACGCGCGGACGCCGGACATGAACGCCCGCGTCGTGCCGATCACCGTCACCGTGGCCGCAACCCGCGACCTGGGCGCGGATCGCATCCGCGCCATGTCCCCGCGGCTGGCGATGCATGGCGAAACCGGGCGGGTGTTCACCTGGTCGCGCCCCACGCCGGACGGGCGGCGCTTCATCTTCGGCGGGCGGATCTGCAGCGAGAGCGTGGCCCCGGCGGACCGGCCGGCACGCGTGGCGGCCTCCGTCGCGCGGATCTTCCCGGAGCTGACGGCGCAGGATTTCGAGCACGTCTGGCACGGCCGGATCGCCTACACCGCCGACCATGCCCCGCATCTCGCGGCCATCGACGGCATCTGGCACATCGGCGGCTACTGCGGCTCCGGGGTCACCCGGTCGATCTACTTCGCGGAGAAGGTTGCCGGGAAGATCGCCGGGGAGGCCGGCAGCACCACCGCCTTCGACGACCTGCCCTTCCCGAAGGTGCCGTTCCGCCCCCTCGCTCCGCTCGCCGCCCGGGTGATGACGCGCTACTACAAGTGGCTCGACACCCGCGACCTGCGCCACCGCCGCCCCGGAGTGTGAGCATGGCCTTCCTGTTCAACTCCCCCGACGCCGCCCGCGAGGCGGTGTTCCGCGCCCGCCTCACCGCCGCCTTCCCGGACCTGCCCTTCCTCACCGCGCGGGACGACGTCGCGCCGGAGGCGGTGCGCTTCATCTTCACCTGGGCGCCGCTGCCGGACTGGGGCCGCTTCCCCAACCTGGAGGCGGTGTTCTCGGTGAGCGCGGGGGTGGACCAGTTCGCCGGCCTGCCGCGGGAGATCCCGCTCATCCGCATGCAGGACCCGATGAACACCCGGCGCGTGGTCGAATACGTCACCACCTCCGTGCTCGCCTGCCTGCGCGACCTGCCGGTGCTGGCCCGCTGCCAGCGGGAGCGGAACTGGGCGCCGGACCGCGCCCGGCTGATTGCCGATACCTCCGTCGGCATCCTCGGCCTGGGGGCCATCGGGCTCGAGGCGGCGCGGATGCTCTCCGGCCTCGGCTTCCGCGTCGCGGGCTGGGCGCTCAGCCCCGGGGCGGAGGATGGCGTGGCGCGCCACACCGGCGCCGAAGGCCTCGACACGCTGCTCGCCGCCTCCGACATCGTGGTCTGCCTGCTGCCCCTCACCCCGGCCACCGAGGGCATCCTGAACGCGGATCTCTTCGCGCGGATGCGCCCGGGCGCGAGCCTGGTCCACGCCGGGCGCGGGCGGCACTGCGTGGACGCCGATCTCGCGGCGGCGCTCAGCTCCGGCCGGCTGCGCTCCGCGGTCATCGATGTCTTCGACGTGGAACCCCTGCCCGCCGACGACGCCCGCTGGGACCTGCCGAACTGCCTGGTCACGCCGCATGTCGCCGGCCGGATCGCCCCGGAAACCGCGGTGGAGAACGTGGCGGAAAACCTCGCCCGCCACGCGCGCGGCCTGCCGCTGCTCTGGCAGGTGGATCGCGACAGGGGCTACTGACGCATGGGGGGGCGCCCTGCGCGCGCCCCTTGGCGGGCGCCCTTCCCGACCGCCCCGCGCGCGCCTTCCCGACCGCCCTTCGCGGCGGCCCCGCGCCGGGGCCTCTCCTCAGCGCCCGATCGCGCCCACCTCCGTGTCGATGGCCTCCACCAGCGCGTCTCCGGTGCGCGAGAGCGTGGTGCCCAGCGGTTTGACCAGCGACACGCGGAACTCCTCGCCATGCCCGAGCGGGCGGGTGATGCCGCCGCGCTCCGCATGCTCGCGCGCCGTCCACGGGTCGACCACCGACACCCCCAGCCCGCGGCCCACCAGCGCCCGGATCACGCTGGCGAGATAGCATTTCATGGTGATGCGCGGGCCGTGGCGCATGGCCGAGAACCAGCGGTTCTGCACCTGCCCGGAAATGGTGGTGTCATCGAAACCGATGTAGGTTACCCCGGCGAGATCGGCGAGCTGCACCTCCTGCTGCGCGCCGAACGGGTGGCCCGGCGCCGCGATCACGAAGAACGGCACGGAGTAGGAGCGGATCAGATCCACCTCGTGCTGGTGATGGGTGAGGATGTTCACCCCCAGGTCGGCGCGCCGCAGCGCGACCTGCCGCACCACCGGCAGGGTGGTGATGGTGATCTGGCTGATGTCCTCGGGCGCGCCGGTGCGGATGACCGCCTCTATCGCCTGCGGCACCAGGGTGGTGGCAAACACCGGCGCGGCGGCGATGGACAGGCTGGTGTTGCCGCCGGCGCGGATCTGCTGCGCGGTATTGCGGATGTGGTCCATGCCGAGGAAGCTGCGCTCCACCACCTCCCAAAGGTTGTGGGCGGCGGCCGTCGGCACGATCCGCGCGCCGTGCCGGGTGAAGAGCGCGAAGCCGACATTGCCCTCCAGCTCCTTGATCAGCCGGCTCACCGCGGGCTGGGAGATGTCCAGATACTCCGCCGCCGCCGTGAGGCTGCCGTTGCGCATCACTTCCTGAAAGGCCGAGATCTGCCGGTGCGTGATCATGTCTCGCGTTCTGCCCCATCGGCCGGAACGGGGCAAACCGTTTCTCGGGTCGCACGGCCGTTACCCGCCGCCCCGCCCGCGGCCCACGCCCTGCGCAGGCGGCGGGCGGGCGCGCGGGGCGGGCGTGAGCCGGTCGATAACGGGACGCCTTTCACCGATGTTTAACCGCCGCTCCGACACATTGGCTCCGCTTGAGTGCGGGAGAGATGGATGGACGGGGATCGGGGGCCGGGGTGCGCGGTCGCGGCACGCTTCGCGGCATTGCAGGAACGGGCCGCGCGGCTGGACGATGCGGGAGAGCCGATCGACAGCCCGCTGCGGCTGGCGCTGGCCGGGAAGGTGACGGAGATCTTCACCACGCTCTTCGCGCGCGAGGCCTTGGCCAGCAGCCTGGAGATCGGCGCCTTCGAGGCGGGCATGAGCCGCATGGCCATCGCCCTGAAGCCCGGGATCCGGGCCTGCGCGGTGGAGGCGAACCCGCATGTCTACGGCCGCTTCGCCCGCGAGGCGATCCACGCAGGCGTGACATACCTGCATGCGGCCGTGTCGGACCGCATCGGCATCGCGCGCATGCGCATCCCGCGCACCATCGACGGCCGCGAGATAGACCCGGTGAACCCGATCTCCAGCCTGCGTGAGCGCAGCTGGGGCGAGGTGACCTACGAGGAGGTGACGGTCAGCACCGTCACGCTCAACGCCCTGCGGCGCATGCTCGGCGTCCGCCCGCCACATGCGGTGTGGATCGACGTGGAGGGCGCGCAGCTGCAGGTGATCCGCGGTGGCGGCAAGGTGCTCGCGGACACGGCGCTGCTGTTCATCGAAATCGAAAGCGTTCCCTACTGGAAGGGAGAGGCCCTCGAGTTCGAGGTGATCGGCGCGCTCGCCCCCTTCGACCTGCTGCCGCTGGTGCGCGATTTCGAAGCCCCGGGCCAGTTCAACGTGCTGTTCGTGAAGCGCGGGATCCTCACGCGCCACGCGGACTGGCTCTCCGCCCGCCTTGAGGGTATCGAGGCGCTGCTGGACGCGCATTTCGCCCGCGCCACCCCGGCGGCCTGACGCAAGGCCCGCCCAGCCGGAGCGCCTCTCCCCAAGGCCCGTCCGGCTGGAACTCCCCCCTCACGGCCTGTCCAGCCGGAGCCCCACTCCCGGTCTCACCCGGCCCGGCCCCCGGCGCCCCGGCGCCGCCCCCGGCCGGGGCCCCGACACGCCTGCGCCAGCGGTGCCGCCCCCGCCCCGGCCCGCCGCCCGGGAACCCCGGAGCCGCGGCTGGTGGAGGTCATCCCCGGAGCGTCCGCAGGGTGCGGGATGCAACGCGCGCACCATTTCGCGTTTCCTGATACGTAATTGCGCGAGACACGCCCGGATTCCCGGCTATTCTCAGCCAGACACGCAGGAGACATCCCTTGTATCAGCCCAATGGCACCGCGGACTACGGACAGGATCTCGCCCCGGAGGACGCCGCCCTCCTGTCGGACGGGGGAGCGGACCGGGCGCAGGCGATCTTCGCCCTGCGGCCGGAGCATGTCGCGACCCCGCTGCACAGGCTGGCCGGCCTCGCCCGGACGCTCGGCATCGCGGACCTGCACGTGAAGGACGAGGGCGCGCGGCTGGGGCTGGGCAGTTTCAAGGCGCTCGGCGGGGCCTACGCGGTACAGCTTCTGGTGCTGGAGGAGGCGGAGCGCCGGCTCGGCCACCCTGTGGCGCCGGAGGCGCTCGGCACCCCCGCCCTGCGCGAGATCGCCGGCAGCATGACCTTCGCCTGCGCGACGGACGGCAACCACGGCCGCTCGGTGGCGCAGGGCGCGCAGCTGTGCGGCGCGCAGGCCGCGATCTTCGTGCATTCCGGCGTGAGCGACGCACGGGTGGAGGCCATCGCCCGATTCGGCGCGCGGATGATCCGGGTCTCCGGCAGCTACGACGCGTCGGTGGAGGAGGCCGCGCGCGTGGCTGAGGCCGAGGGATGGACCGTGGTCTCCGACACGTCCTGGCCGGGGTATGAGCGCATCCCGGGCCTGGTGATGCAGGGCTACACCGTGATGGTGCGCGAGGCGCTGAAGGCCCTGCCGGCCCCGCCCACGCACGTGTTCCTGCAGGCCGGGGTGGGCGGCTTCGCCGCTGCCGTGGCCGGGCACATGCGCGTCGTCCTCGGGGCGAAAATGCCGATGGTCATCGTGGTGGAGCCGGAGCGCGCCGCCTGCCTGCACGCCTCCGCCGTGGCAGGCACGCCGGTGCGGGTGGCGGAGGCCGAGCCCACGGTGATGGCGATGCTGGAATGCTACGAGCCGTCGCGGGTGGCCTGGCGCATCCTGTCGCGGCTGGCGGACGGGTTCCTCACCCTGGCGGAGGAGACCTCCCCCGCCGCCATGCGCCGCCTCGCCCGGCCGGAGCCGGGAGACCCGGCCGTGGTGGCGGGAGAGAGCGGCGGCACCGGGCTCGCCGGGCTCATCCGCGCGCTCGAAGACCCCGGCCTGCGGAGCCGCCTTGCCCTGGGCGCCGGGGCCCGCGTCCTCGTGATCAACACCGAGGGCGCCACCGACCCCGCCCTCTACGAACGCCTCGTCGGGCTCCGCCCCGACCAGGTCGCCGCCTGACGCCCTCCGCCCCCGAAAGGAGATGACCCCGACATGAGTGACGCGACCTGCCTGCGACGCAGGATGACCGACTGGCGCCACAGCCTGCACGAGCAGCCCGAATTCGGTTTCGAGGAGCACGGCACCGCCGCGCTCATCGCCCGGACGCTGGAGGATCTCGGGCTGGAGGTGGTCCGCGGCGTGGGCGGCACCGGCGTGGTGGCGAGCCTGCGACGCGGCTCGGGCAACCGCGCCATCGCGCTGCGTGCGGACATGGACGCCCTGCGCATCGCGGAGGCGCCCGGGCGCCCGCACGGCTCGCGCAAGCCCGGGTTGATGCACGCCTGCGGCCATGACGGGCATGTCGCCATGCTGCTGGGTGCCGCCACCACGCTGGCCGAAGAGGGCGGCTTCGACGGCACGGTGCGCTTCGTGTTCCAGCCGGCCGAGGAATGGGGCCGCGGCGCCATCGCGATGCTGGAGGACAACCTGCTCGCCCGCTTCCCCTTCGACGAGATCCACGGCATCCACAACATGCCCGGCATGCCCCTGGGCCATGTCGAGACCAGGCCCGGCCCGCTGATGGCCGCCGAGGACATTTTCGAGATCACCCTGCAGGGCATCGGCGGCCATGCCGCCCGGCCCGAGGCGGGACGCGAGGCGCTGGTTGCCGGCTGCGCCCTGGTGGGCGACCTGCAGACCATCGCCTCGCGGCGGCTGAGCCCGTCGGAGGCAGCGGTGCTCTCGGTTACCGAAGTGCTCACCGACGGCGCCCGCAACGTGCTGCCGGGCAACGTGCGCATCCTGGGCGACGCGCGCAGCTTCTCCGCCGCCACCTCGGCGCGCATCGAGGCGGAGATGCGCCGCATCGCCGCCGGCATCGGCCAGTCCTACGCGCTGGAGGTCACGGTGGACTACCGGCGCGAATTCGTGCCGCTGGTCAACGACCCCGCGCTGGTCGGCGAGGTGCTGGCCGCCGCCAGCACCCAGCCCGGCGTCACGGTGAGCGGCGCGGCGGAGGCCGTCTGCGCCTCGGAGGATTTCGCGCGGTTCCTCGACCATGTCCCCGGCGTGTTCACCTTCCTGGGCAACGGGGTGGACTCCGCCCCCCTGCACAACCCGTCCTACGACTTCAACGACGACCTGCTGCTCACCGGCGCCGGCCTGTTCGCCGCCATCGCCCGCAGGCGCCTGCCGGACCGCTGAGGCAGGCCTCACACCGGGCTGAGCCGCCCGGACCACGCCGGCGCAGCCGGACTGCACCCTGAATGCACTGCCCGTGCTTCGTGTTCAGGGTGAAATACATGCCGCAACAGCATGTCATGAAAGGATATTTCTTCCATTCGATGCCTGCGCGCGCCGCACCATGTGCCGCAGCGCAGCGGCCACCCCCGGGGTCACGGATACCCACGAAATGTTGCCTTCGTGTGAGGGCCTTGCACGGTGTTTGTCTGGAAATCTCCGGGGAGCTGACCATTATTACGTTTCGCAGTGCCGCACGACCGGGCACACAGACAGGGACAAGGGGATCAGATGCACCTGAACAGACGCGACCTCCTGCGCAGCTCCGCCGGCCTCGCGGCCCTCCTCGCCACGCCGCTGGCCGCGCGGCGCGCCCTCGCGCAGGGCGCGAGCCAGCCGTTCTCCTACGAGGGGCTGGTGTCGCGGGCCGAGGCGGCCGCGAAATCCCCCTATTCACCGCCCTATCAGCCGATGCCCGAGGTCACCCGCCAGATCGATTACGAGGCGCATGGCAAGCTGAAGTTCAAGACCGACCGCGCCCCCTTCGGCGACCGCGACGGGGCCTACCCGGTCACCTTCTTCCACCTCGGCCAGTTCTTCACCAAGGCGGTGAAGATGCACGTGGTCGAGGGCGATACCGCCACCGAGATCGCCTACAGCCCGGACCTGTTCGAGATGCCGCAGGACAGCCCGGCCCGCCTGCTGCCCCCCGATTCCGGCTTCGCCGGCTTCCGCCTGCAGGAATGGAACACCGCGGACGACTGGCGCACCCAGGACTGGGTGGCCTTCCTGGGCGCCTCCTACTTCCGCGCCATCGGCGCCTCGGGGCAGTACGGGCTCTCGGCGCGCGGCGTGGTGGTGGACGCCGCCCTGCCCGACCGGGCCGAAGAATTCCCAGATTTCACCGAGTTCTACATCGCGGAGAGCACGGACCCGGACGCCCCGGTAACCGTCTGCGCGCTGCTCGACGGCCCCAGCATCACCGGCGCCTACCGCTTCCGGATGACCCGGGGCGAGGACCGCACCCGCGGCGTGAACATGGAGGTGGAATGCACCCTCTTCCTGCGCGCGGACATCGCGCGGCTCGGGCTGATTCCGCTCACCTCGATGTTCTGGTACGGTGAGTACGGCCGCGAGCGGATCAACGACTGGCGCCCGGAAGTGCATGATTCCGACGGGCTCGCCCTGTGGACCGGCGCGGGAGAGCGCATCTGGCGCCCGCTCAACAACCCGCCCTACACCTCCGTCGCCGCGTTCCAGGACCATGACCCGCACGGCTTCGGGCTGATGCAGCGCGACCGCAACTTCGACCACTTCCAGGACGGCGTGCGCTATGACCGGCGGCCCAGCCTCTGGGTGGAACCGGTGGAGCCCCTGGGCGCCGGCGCGGTGCAACTCCTTGAAATTCCGACCGATGACGAGATCCATGACAACATCGGCGCCTTCTGGGTGCCCGAGGCGCCCGCGACAGCCGGCAGCAGCTACCGGCTGCACTACAAGCTCTACTGGCAGGATGGCGACCCGCATCCCGCGGAGAACATCGCCCAGACCATCGCCACCCGCGTGGGCCGCGGCGGCGAACCCGGCAAGCCGCGCCCGGCGGACGAATACAAGTTCGTCGTGGAGTTCGACCGCCCCTCGGTGATGCGCAAGATCCCCTACGGCGTGTTCCCGGAGGTGATGGTGAGCACCTCGCACGGCCGGGTGATCCGCACCTTCTCGGAGCCGGTGCCGGACGGAAATGTCTGGCGCGCGACCGTCGACCTCGCACTCGACCCCGCCGAGATGGCCTCGGAACTGCGGATGTACCTCGCCCTGGACGGCGCGCCGCTCACCGAGACCTGGCTGTTCCATTTCGACCGGCGCAACGTCGTCCCCAGCTGAGCAGCCGCAGCGCTCCGCCCGCGCCTCATCGGGGTCCGCCGCGCCGGCGGGCCCCGCTCTCGTGATACCGCCCGGTAAAGCGACGCACCAATGACGTGATTCGGCCCCGACACGCGCAATCCGGCGCAGACCTGCCCCGGAACGACGGTCCGGCCCGCCCGGCAAACGCCTGAAATGGCGCGGGCTTCGCCTTGCGCGGGAGTGGGCTGAAAAATATCCTGCGGCCCGGTGGCAATTTTGTGTTACAGAATGTTTCGTGTCTTCCTTCCGAGCGTGATGATCTGGGGCAGAGCCGGGAAATAGGGCGCAGCGCGACGCCGCCGTCCGGTGACCTGTCCGACCCACGTAAAAGAGCCGACGCCATTCTCTCCGCAGTTTCGCGGGGCTGGCCACCCGCTCCACAGCATTGCCCCACCGGGCCTGTGCTTCGTGCGATCTTGCGCGCGAAACAGACGCGACCGCTTCCGCTGCCGGCCCGTCCGGCAGGGAGTGTCCCGAACAACGCACCGCCACCGGCCCCGCCGGGACCGGCGGTTGACTGCGAAAGGACCACGCAGATGACGATCCATAAAGCCGGTATCTCGCATGCCGCCCTCACCCGGACCGGGGAGCGCCGCCATGCCATCTCCGAAGACTTCCGTCGGCGCTACACCCCTGAAGACCGTCAGGAACTGCTCGAAACCCTGTGCATGGAAGACGGCGCGGAAACGGCCTGGGCCGAGGACGGCTGCACCATCGCCATCCTGGGCGCCTCGGCCACGGCCAATTCCCTGGACGAGGCGATCCGCGCCTGGTGCGACCAGGTGCGCCCCGACCCGGCTCTGGTGGCGAGCCGCTAACCATTCCGGCCGGCCGCGACAGCGGCCGGCCCGGGGGGACGGGGGGCCTCGCCGCTTTGCGCGGCAGCGCCCCTCCCCCTGCTGCCCCGGCCGGCGTCGGGCGCGGCCACCACCCGGTTCCGGCCCTGCGCCTTCGCCTTGTACAGCGCCTTGTCCGCGTTGCGGAACAACTCCCCGAAATCATTCGCGTTTGAGCCCGTCATGCTTGCCACGCCGGCGCTGGTCGTCACGTGGAAGTGGCGCGTGCCGCCGTCGAACATGTGCCGCGCGAAGTCCAGCCGGATGCGGTTGACGATCTTCAGCGCGTCCTCACGCCCGGCGCCTTCCAGCAGCACCACGATTTCCTCGCCCCCATAGCGGCCCACCAGGTCATTGCTGCGCACCCGCCGGGTGAGCAGCGCGGAGAAGGTGATCAGAACCGCGTCGCCCACGGCGTGGCCATAGGTGTCATTCACGGTCTTGAAATGGTCGAGATCGAACACCGCCAGCGACAGCGGCCGGCCGGTGAGATGGGCCTGGACGAACTTCTCCCCCCCGCGCAACTCGAAGTCGCGCCGCGTGGAGAGGCCGGTGAGACTGTCCGTGCCGGCCTCACGCCTGAGCCGGGTTTCGCGCACCGCGCGCCGCAGGTTGATATTGAGGTAGCGCCCGAACAGGGTGACGCAGATCATGTTCACCACGATGAGCGGCAGGAACATCTCCTCCAGCGTCGCCAGCGCCACTTTCAGCGGAAACATGAACACCGGCAATACGTTGGCATGGAAGATCAACCCCAGCCAGACCAGCTGGAGCATGTCGTAGCCCGCCCCGCGCGGCTGCACCCAGCGGGCGAAGGCCAGGCTGGTGAGCAGGGTGATCGCCAGCCCCGCCGCGCCCGGAACAGCCCCCGCGCCCCCGATCCAGAGCCGCGTGCCCATGGCCATGCCCGTTGCGATCAGGGCCGCGACCGGGCCGCAGAAGGGCGCCGTGAGCGCGATCACCGCGTGCCGGGCGTCGATGATGACCCCGGGGCGGATCTCCACCGGCAGCAGCATGCACAGCATGGCCCCGAAGCCGAACATCAGCCCGGTCACGCCCTGCATCCAGGCGGGCTCCCCGGCCTCGGGAAAACGCGACTGGGTGCCGAAGAACATCAGCGCGAGAGCGATCAACCCGGCATTCTGGACCAACGGCAGAATATTCTCCATCTGCGTCACGCTCTCCCTCACCACATGCAGCGCAGGAACCTCCCGGCGACAGCCGGCCTGGGCGGGGCGGGCGATGGCGCGCCGAAGCTCCCGGGCCGGGCCGCTCCGCCCCCCCAATTCGCAGGCAGTATCGGGCAAGGTCGCAAACGAAAGGTGCACGCAGACGGGGAAGTGCCCGCGCGCCGGGGAGGTGCAGCTGTGCGCGGACGGGGAGGAAACGCCGGTGCGGACCCGGGCGCGGGCGCGCCTCCGCCACGTCACTCCGCGGCGAGAACCTCCGGCGCCCGGGTGCCGAAATAGCCGCAGAGCTCCTCGATGAAGGCGCGCAGCAGCCGCGGCTTGCGGTCACCGTAGCGGTCCACCGCGATCAGCTTGGGCCCCGGCAGGCCCTCGTCGATCGGCAGGCGCAGGCATCCGGTCTCCACCTCCAGCGGCCTGGGGGGCCGCAGGTTCAGCACCGTGCAGCCGAACCCTGCCCCCACCGCGCGGATCACCGTGCTGTAGCTGCGGCTCTTGAAGCTCACTTCCGGGCGCTGGGACGCGTAGTCGAACAGGGTGAGCAGGTAGGTGACGGTGACCGGCTGGCTCAGCAGCACCAGCGGCTGGCGGGCCAGGTCCTCGATGCTCACGCTCGGTTGCAGGGCCAGCGGGCTGGAGAGCGGCACCATCGCGTGCGGCGGCGCGCGGCAGATCTCGGTGATCGCGCCCTCGAAATCCGGGCCCAGGTCGTAGGCGAGCGCGAGGTCGATCTCGCCCCGGTCCAGGAAACGCTTCAGGCGGGGCTGGTCGGCCTCGAACAGTTCCACCGTGATCGCCCCCAGCCGCGCGCGCAGCCGGCCCAGCACCTCCACCATGAACATCGCGCCGAAAGGTTCGAAACAGCCGATGCGCAGCGGGCCGTGCCGGTCGTTCAGCCCCTTCACGCGGTGGTTGAAGTCCTGCTCGGCCACCAGAAGCTGGCGCGCGGCGATCAGGTAGCGCTCCCCCGCCGGCGTGATCACGACCCCCCTGGCGCGGCGGCGTTCGAACAGCCGCGCGCCCAGGTCCGCCTCCGCGGCCTCCACCGCCGCGAGGATCGAGGATTGGGAGATGTTCATCGCCTCCGCGGCACGCAGGAAGCTGCCCTCGTCGGCCACTGCACAGACAAAGCGCAACTGTCTCAGGCTGGCGCTCATAATCTTCGCCTTTCTACATTTCATGTATAATCTTTATACAAACATTGCATTTTATCCAGAACCATCCGCGCCGCAGCATCGTCCCCACCCCCCCAAGGAACGGACGGACCAACCGCGTGCCTCAGACCAAGCCCACTCCCATCGACGACGCCCCGGACCTCTGCCGCCTCGGCGCCCGCGCGCTTGCGCAGGCCTATGCCGATGGCAGCCTCTCGCCGGTGGAGGCCACGCGCGCCGCACTGGAGCGCGCCGCCACGGCGCAGGAGCGCTTCAACGCCTTCTCGATGATCGACGCGGACACGGCCCTCGCCGCGGCCGCCGCGTCCGAGGCGCGCTGGAAGGCCGGCGCCCCGCTCTCCCCGGTGGACGGCGTGCCCTCCACCATCAAGGACATCGTCTCGGTGAAGGGCTGGCCGGCGCGCTATGGCTCCACCACCACCGACGCCGCCCCGAAGGCGGAGGACGCGCCGGCCGTGGCGCGCCTGCGCGCGGCGGGACTGGTGTTTCTCGGCATGACCACAACGCCGGAATTCGGCTGGAAGGCGCTCACCGACTGCGCGCTCACCGGCATCACCCGCAATCCGTGGAACCCGGAGGTGACGCCCGGCGGCTCCTCCGGCGGCGCGGCGGCGGCGGCGGCCTGCGGCGCGGGCGTGTTCCACCTCGGCTCGGACGGCGGCGGCTCCATCCGCGTTCCCTCCGCCTTCACCGGCATCTGCGGCATCAAGCCGACCTTCGGCCGGGTGCCCGCCTACCCCGCCAGCCCCTTCGGCACGGTGGCGCATGTGGGCCCGATGACCCGCCGCCCGGACGACATGGGCCTGATGCTCGACGTGATGTCGGGCCGGGACCGTCAGGACTGGCTGCAGGGCGAGGCGGTGTTCCCGGGGCTGGACCCGGTGGAGGTCTCCTTCGCCGGCCTGCGCATCGGCTACTGGAAGACGCCGCCCTCCGGCACGGTGGACCCCGAGATCGCGGCACGCATCGACAGGGAAGTGGCCGCGCTGGCCGCCGCGGGCGCGATCGTCGAGGAGATCGCCCTGCCGATGTCCGACCGGTTGCTGGGCATCTTCAACACCCATTGGTATGCCGGGGCGGCCAACCGGCTCGCCGGCCTCCCGGCCGGGCAGCGCGCGGCGGTGGACCCGGGCATGGTGGAGATGGCCGACACCGCCCTCACCTGGTCGATCCCCGACTATCTCGCCGCCGTGACCGCCCGCGCGGACTACGGTGCGGCGATGGACACGCTTCTGGGCAGCTATGATTTCCTCGTCTCCCCCGGCGCGGCCGTGCTCCCCTTCAAGGCGGGGGAGGAGGTGCCCCCCGGCTCCGGCCTGCCGCGCTGGATCGAATGGGCCGGCTTCTCCTACCCGATCAACCTCAGCCAGCAGCCCGCCGCCTGCCTGCCCGCCGGGCTGTCGGAGAGCGGCCTGCCCATCGCGCTGCAGGTGATCGCCGGGCGCGGCCGCGACGCGGACGTGATCGGCTTCGCGAAGGCTTACGGCGCGGCCCATCCGGACCGGTTCCTCTGAGAGACCCCCGCGCCCGGCCCTGAGGGGCCGGCGCCAGACCAGTGCAGAACAACGGCCCGCACCCGAATGCGGCGCCTTCCAACAAGGAGTGCTGACGATGCTGAACAGACGTTCCCTGCTCAGGGGCTCGGCCGCGGCCGGTGCCGCGGGCACCGCCCTGCTCGCCGGTCTCAACGGCGCGCGCGCCCAGGCCGGGGGCGCCCCGATCCCGGTGGGTGCCGCGCTGCCGATGTCCGGCATCGCCGCCGCCGATGGTATCGAGTTCCAGAACGGGCTCACCATGGCGGTGGACGAGATCAACGCCGCCGGCGGCGTGCTCGGCCGCCCGCTGGAGCTGCATGTCGAGGACACCGCCGACATGGGCGCCGACCTCGTCACCCAGGCCATGCAGCGCCTGATCGACCGCTACGAGACGCCGGTGATCATGAACGGCTACAACTCCGGCACCAACATGGTCGAGATGGACGTGGCCGCGGACAATGACGTGATCTTCTGCCACTACAACACGATGATCTCGCACAACAACAAGTTCAAGGAAGACCCCGAGCGCTACTACGGCTGCTTTCAGGGCGACCCGCCGGAATATTACTACGGCCCCGGCCTGCTCACCTATCTCAACACGCTGATCGAGAGCGGCCAGTGGACGCCGGCGAACCGCAAGATCGCCCTCATCCCCTCGGCCAACGAATATTCCATCACCATCGCCAACGCGGTGCGCGACCAGGCGGCGGAGTTCGGCTGGGAAGTCTCGCTCTACGAGACCGTGCAGTTCCCCAACAACCAGTGGGGCCCCACCCTCGCCAAGCTGCGCCAGGACCCGCCGGCGGTGATCGCGGTGACGCATTTCCTGCCCCAGGACCTCGCGCAGTTCATGGTGCAGTTCGCGCCGCAGCCGATGAACAGCCTGATCTACATGCAGTACGGCCCCTCCCTGCCCGCCTTCAAGGAGATCGGCGGCGAGGCGGTGAAGGGCGTGCTCTATTCCACCGTGGTGGGCTGCCTGCCGGATGAGTTCTCCGAAGCCTTCCGCAGTTCCTACCGCGCGCGTTTCGGCGAGAACTCCTCCTATCTCACCGGCTCGCAGACCTATGACGGGCTGTGGAAATGGGCGCTGGCCGCCGCCATCGCCGGCGGTCCGGGGGCGCCCTTCGACCGCGAGCAGGCGATGAAGGTGGCCGCCTCCATGAACCGGCTGATCTACCGCGGCGTGAACGGCATCTGCCGCTTCGACCCGGACGGCCAGTCCGCCTTTTGCTACCCCACCCAGATCGCCGACGCCTCGCTGGGCATGCCGCACCAGTTCCTCCAGCACCAGGACGTGGCCGCCGACCCGGTGATGGTCGCCCCCGGCTCCTACGCGAAGGCGGCCTTCATGATGCCGCCGTGGATGTCGTGAACCCGGGCGCGGCACCGATCCTCACCTGCAACGCGGTGAGCCGGCACTTCGGCTCGCTGCGCGCGGTGGACGCGGTGTCCCTGCAGGTCGCCCCCGGCGAGGTACTGGGCATCGGCGGGCCGAACGGCGCCGGCAAGACCACCTTCTTCGACGTGGTCACCGGCATCACCGCCCCCTCCGGGGGGCGGATCGACTTCATGGGGCGCGACATCACCGAAGCGGGGGCGGACGAGATCTGCCACGCCGGGATCGCGCGCACCTTCCAGCTCAACGCCGCCTTCGAGCACCTCACCGTGGCGGAGAACGTGGCCGTGGCCGCCCAGTTCGGCCGCCACGCGCGGCGCTTCCCCGGCTTCCGCCTCTCCGCCGCCTCGCGCGCGGCGGCAGCGGAGGCGCTGGAGTTCGCCGGGCTCGGGCCCAAGGCGCACCTGCGCGCGGGCGATTTGCCGGTGCTCGACCGCAAGCTGCTGATGATCGCCGGCGCCATGGCCACCGAACCGCGGATGATCTTCCTAGACGAGCCGGTGGGCGGGCTCAACAGCGCCGAGATCGACCTCGTCCAGGAGCTGGTGCGCCGCATGCAGGCGCGCGGCATCACCATCGTGCTCATCGAGCACGTGATGCGCTTCCTGCTCACCCTCTCTACCCGGGTGCTGATCATGCATCACGGCCAGATCATCTTCGAGGGCCCGCCCGACCGCGTGGCCGAGGACGAGACCGTGGTCGAGACCTATCTCGGCCAGGGAGCCGCCCGCCGCCTGAAGCGCCATTTCGCCGGAGCGCCCGCCCATGCCTGAGCCCGATATCGCGCTGAGCCTGCAGGGGCTGACCGCCGGATACGAGGGGCCGGACGTGCTGCGCGGCATCTCGCTCGACGTGCCCCGCGGCCGCATCGTCACCGTCGTCGGCCCCAACGGCCACGGCAAGTCCACGCTCCTGCGCACCGTCTCCGGGCTGGTGCGGGCGCGCTCCGGCCGCGTGCTGGTGGGAGGCGCGGAGGTGCAGGCCCTCGCCCCGCACCGCATCGCCGCCGCGGGTGTCGCGCATGTGCCGCAGGGCGACCTGCTCTTCCCCGAGATGACCGTGCACGAGAACCTGATGATGGGCGCCTACAGGGAGGCCGACGCGGGCGTGATCGAGGCCCGGCTCGCGGAGGTGCACGCCCTGCTGCCCCGCCTGCGCGAGCGGCACCGCCAGCTCGCCGCCTCGCTCTCGGGCGGCGAGCGGCGCATGGTGGGGATCGGGCGCGGGCTGATGGCCGGCGGCGCCATCCTGATGCTCGACGAGCCCTCCCTCGGCCTCGCCCCCCTCGTGATCGAGCAGATCTACGAGGTGATCGGGCGCCTGCGCGAACAGGGCCGCACCATCCTGCTGGTGGAGGAGAACCCGGCCCGGGTGGCCGAGCTCTGCGACGCCATGCACCTGCTCGACAATGGCGAGATCGTCTGGTCCGGCCCGCCCGCGGAGCTGATGGACCGCGACGAACTGCTCGCCACCTACCTGGGAGGCTGAGATGCTCGACATCCTCACCGCCGTTCTCGTGACCGGCCTCACCAACGGCGCGCTCTACGCCCTCGCCACCGTGGGGCTCTCGCTCATCTGGGGCTCGATGGGCATGCTCAACATGGCCCATGGCGCGATGCTCGCGCTCGGCGGCTACATCGCCTTCACCGTGGTGGAAACCCTGGGCCTCCCGCTGCCGGTGGCGATGCTGGCGGCCGTGGCGGCCGGTGCGCTTGCCGGCATCCTGCTCTACCTCGGCATCGTGCGCAGCCTGCTGAAATCCGGCGGCACGGGCTTCGAGACCAGCGTGATGATCGCGACCGTGGGCATCGCCATCGCGCTGCAGAACGCGCTGCTGCTGGTCTATGGCGGCCAACCGCTGCGCCAGCCCTTCGCCATCTCCGGCGCGGTGAGCGTGGGGGCGGGCGTGGTGCCGATGCTCAACATCGTCATCGTGGCCGTGGCGGTGGCGGTGATGGTGGCGGTCTCGGTGCTGATCTCGCGCACCCGCATGGGCCGGGCCATCCGCGCCACGGCGCAGAACCGCGACGCGGCGCTGCTGATGGGCGTGCCGGTGGGGCGGGTCTACCTGCAGGTGCTGGCCCTCTCCGGCGGGCTCGCCGGCATCTGCGGCGTGCTGGTGAGCTCGATCACCCAGCTCACGCCGGGGCTGGGCGCAGACCCGATGCTGAAGGCCTTCATCATGTGCGTGGTGGCGGGGCTGGGCAACCTGCCGGGCGCCATCGCCGCGGCCTTCGGCCTCGCCATCATCGAGGCGGCGGTGCAGTTCGGTGCGGGGGCCCGCTGGGGCTTCCCGGTGCTGCTGCTGCTGGTCATCGCCATCCTGATCTGGCGCCCCGCCGGCCTGTTCGGCCGCGCCCAGATCCGCCGCATGTGAGGGAGCAGAGCATGACCGACACCCCCGCACCCGGCGCCGATGCGCCCACCCCCGGCGCGGCGGCCTCCGCCGCGTCCGGGCACACGGCACGCTCCGCTGCAGCCAGCCCCGCGACAGCCTCGCCCGGCGCCGCTTCTGCGGCGCAGGCGGCCCCGGCGCCCGACGCCCCCTCGCCCCGCCGCGGCATCGCGACCGACCTTCTCGTGGGCGCGCTGCTGCTCGCCCTCGCCATCGCCGCGCCTTTCCTGATCGACAGCCGCTACGTGCTGGGCCAGATCGTGCTGGCGCTGTTCTGGGCCTCGGTCGCCGCGCAGTGGAACCTGCTCTTCGGTTATGCCGGGGTGTTCTCCCTCGCCCAGATGGCGCTCTTCGCGGTGGGCGGCTACGGCACGGCGATGCTGGCGCAGTATTTCGACCTGTCGATCTGGCTGTCCATCCCGCTCGGCGCGCTGATCGCGGTCGTGTTCTCGGTGATCGTGGGGCTCGCCTGCCTGCGGCTGCAGGGCGTCTACGTGGCGCTGCTCACGCTGGCCATCGCCCAGGTGCTCTACCTGCTCATCGTCACCGACACGGCCTGCTTCCGCATGGAGGGCACCTCCTGCCGGCAGTTCACCGGCGGGGCCACCGGCTTTGCCCGCTTCGGGGATTTCGGCATGCGCCAGCTCCTGCGCGGCGACTGGATGATGGGCAATTACGCCATCGTGCTCTGCGGTTTCCTGCTCACCATGGTGATGTCCTGGGGGATCATCCACTCCCCCATGGGCCTCGCCTTCAAGGCGCTGCGCGACAACCCGGCCTACGCGGTGGCGCGCGGCATCAACCGCTTCCACACCCAGCTTCTGGTGTTCGCGCTCTCGGCCTTCTTCACCGGGCTCACCGGCGGGCTCTACGCCGCGCATTTCCAGGCCGTCGGGCCGGGGCTGTTCTCGCTCTCCCAGCTGCTCTTCGTCATCGCCATTGCGGTGGTGGGGGGCGTGGGCACCTTCTGGGGCCCGGTGGTGGGGGCGATCGTGCTGATGCTCGCCGACGAATTCATGCGCGAGGCCGGGGAGTTCCGCACTCTCGGGCTCGGTCTCATCATCGCCGCCGCCACCGTCCTCCTGCCCCGCGGGCTGGTGGGCAAGGCTTCCGACCTCTTCCGTCGCCGCCCCTGAAAGGACCGCTGACATGTTCGATACCATCATCGTGGGTGCCGGGTCTGCCGGCTGCGTGCTCGCCTCCCGGCTTTCCGCCGACCCGGACCGCCGCGTGCTGCTGCTGGAGGCGGGCGGCCAGCCGCCGATCAACTCGAAGGTCCCCTCGGACTGGGTGACCCTGTTCAACACCGCCGCCGACTGGGGCTATTACACCGTGGCCCAGCCCGGCTGCCGCGGCCGGCGCATCTTCTGGCCGCGCGGCAAGATGGTGGGCGGTTCGGGCGCGATGAACGCGATGATCTACATCCGCGGCCTGCCGTCGGACTTCGACGGCTGGGAGGCCATGGGCTGCCCCGGCTGGGGCTGGGCCGACGTGCTGCCGGACTTCATCGCGACGGAGGGCAACACCGGCCGCACCGACCCCGCCTATCATGGCACCTCCGGCCCCCTGCATGTGGAGGACGTGGCCTGGACCCACCCCTGGGAGCGCGCCTGGATCGAGGCGGGCGTGGCCGCCGGCTACCCCGCGAACCCGGATTTCAACGGGCCCGAGCAGGAGGGTTTCGGCCTCTTCCAGTTCACCATCCGCGAGGGCGCGCGCTCCGGCACCTCCCGCGCCTTCCTGGAGGGGGCGCTGCCGCGGCCCAACCTCACGCTGAAGACCGGCGTGCACATCACCAGGGTGATCCTCGAGGGCGGCCGCGCGAAGGGGGTGGAATATCTCGAGAACGGCGTGCTGCAGCGGGTCTGCGCGGATGCGGAGGTGGTGCTCTGCGCCGGCTCCATCGGCTCGTGCCAGACGCTGATGCTCTCGGGCGTAGGCCCTGCGGACGAGCTTGCCGCCGCCGGCGTCACCCCGGTGCTCGACATCCCCCAGGTGGGCAAGAACATGCAGGACCACATCAACATCCCCTTCTCCTACTACACGAAGGAGGAGGGCGGCATCGGCGCCTGGGACGAGGCCTTCCTGACCGAGAGCTTCGCGGAATGGGAGCAGGCGAAGACCGGTCCGCGCACTTCCGCCTGGGTGGCCGCCGGCGCCCATGTGCGCTCGCGCCCCGACGTGGAGCCGGACCTGCAGTTCTACGGCGCCGCCTCCCCGCACCGGGACTATGCCCGCTTCCTCGCCTCGAAATCCGGCATGACCTTCCACTGCACCCTGCAGCGCCCGGAAAGCCGCGGCGAGATGCGGCTGCGCTCGGCCAACCCGCTCGACCACCCGGACCTCGACCCGAAATACTTCGTCTCCGACCCGAGCGGCCGGGACATCGCCACGCTGGTCGAGGCGATCCGCATCCAGCGCCGGGTGGCGGCGACCGAGCCGCTGGCCGGCATCCTGGGCGCGGAGATGCAGCCCTCCGCCGAGTGCCGCAGCGACGCGGAGCTGGAGACCTACATCCGCGGCCATTGCACCACGCTCTACCACGTGGCCGGCACGCTGCGCATGGGCACGGACGCGGCGGCCCCGGTGGACCCCGCCTCCTTCGCGGTGAAGGGCATCGAGGGGCTGCACGTGGCCGATGCCTCGCTGTTTCCGAAGATGATCTCGGGCAACACCAACACCACCACGGTGCTGATCGCCGAGCGCGCGGCGCGCGCCATCGCGGGCTCCGTGCCCGCCACCGCCACCGCCACCGCCACCGCCGGGACGGGCGCGTGATGGCGACGGGGTTCAACTTCCACGAGCTCTACCTCTGGCACGACACGAAGAACTATGCGTCGGTCTTCCCGCCCGGGCTCACCATCGAGCCCGGCGAGCACGCGGAGAACCCCACCACCAAGCGGCGCATGCGCAACCTGCTGGAGGTCTCCGGCCTGCTGGGGCAGCTCACCGCCCTGCCCGCCACGCCGGTGACGCAGGAAGATATCCTGCGCGTCCACACGCCGGCCTACGTCGCGAAGCTGCGCGCCCTGTCGGAGGCGGAGGGGGGCGACGCCGGCGGCCTCACCCCCTTCGGCACCGGCTCCTTCGAGATCGCCCGGCTGGCGGCGGGCGGCACCTGCCGGGTGCTGGAGGCGGTGCTGCGCGGCGAGGTTGCGAACGGCTACGCCCTCACCCGCCCGCCCGGCCACCACGCCGAGCGCGACATCGGCATGGGCTTCTGCCTGCTCGGCAACATCCCGATCGCCATCCTGAAGGCGCGGGCCGAACACGGGCTGGGCCGCGTGGCGGTGGTGGACTGGGACGTGCACCACGGCAACGGCACCGAGCAGGCCTTCTGGGAGGACGGCGAGACGCTCACCATCTCGCTGCACCAGGACCGGCTGTTCCCGCTCACCACCGGCGGCACCGGCAGCCGCGGCGCGGGCGCGGGGCTGGGGGCGAACATCAACATCCCCCTGCCCCCGGGCTCCGGCCACGGCGCCTATGTGGCGGCCTTCGAGCGCCTCGTGCTGCCGGCGCTGGAGGCCTTCGGCCCGGAGATGGTGGTGGTGGCCAGCGGCTTCGACGGCTCGGCGAACGACCCGCTGGGCTGCATGATGATGCACTCGGGCACCTACCGCGCCCTCACCCGGATGCTGATGGATTTCACCGCCTGCCGCTGCGGCGGACGCCTCGCGATGAATCACGAGGGCGGCTACTCCGCCTCCCACGTGCCCTACTGCGGCCTCGCGGTGCTGGAGGAGATGTCGGGCATCGCCACCGGCATCGAGGACCCCTGGCTCTCCAACATGGCCGCCTACGGCCAGCAGGAGCTGCAACCCCACCAGGCCGCCGCCATCGCCGCCGCCGCCGAGGGCCAGCCCCTGCTCGCCTGAGCCCGTCGTGCCGGCGGCGCAGGCCGCCCATGGCCCGAAGGGGGCTCGATGCCCCCGAGGGACATTCCCACGCGCGAAACGCCGGGCGGACGCGCAACAGCGATACCGGGCCCGCGCCCCGGGCCGGGCCGGGCGAGATCGCAGCGCCGGACACGCGGCCCCGGACGGGCCCGGGCTCTCCACGCGCAACCGCGCCCGCCGACCTGCGCGCGATGCGCCCCGGGGGGCCCGCTGCTGCGATCCTGCCCGCCGGCATCCGGGGGCTGCCGGGCGCGCGCGTCGCACCCGGCAGCTGGCCGCGAGAAGAATCCTGTCCGGGGAAACGCCCCTCGGGGGCATCGAGCCCCCTTCGGGTCGTCGGCGGCGCCGCGCCGCCGGCCCAGCGGCACCCGGTCACCCACAATCGCCGGGGCGCGTGTATCGGGGCAGCAGGAGCCCATGCCCACGGAGGCGTTGCCGGGGCGTTCGACAGCCAGCGAGGCCGGGTGGACGTGGCCGGGCCGGCAGTCCGCTCCGCCCTCTTCCTCCGGAACAGACCGGGGCGTGCAGCGCTCGTGGGGGAGACCGGGAGCCGGAGGGCCCGGGGTCAGGTCATCTGGATGACCGGCTCCATGCCGTCGAGCACCCGCTGCGCGAGGTGGCACTTCACGCCATGGCCGTGGCCGAGGTCGCGCAGCGGCGGCACTTCGGTCTCGCACAGGTCTCCCGGCACTTCGGCCTTGCGCGGACAGCGGGTCTGGAACGGGCAGCCGGAGGGCGGGTTCATCGCCGAGGGAATGTCGCCCTCCAGCACCACGTGCCGCTTGGTCACCCGCGTGTCGGCGATCGGCACGGCGGAGAGCAGCGCCTCCGTGTAGGGGTGGTAGGGCGGCGCGAACACCTCGTCGGTGGTGCCTATCTCCACCACGTGCCCGAGGTACATCACCATCACCCGGTCCGCGAGGTAGCGCACGATCGATAGGTCGTGGCTGATGAACAGCATGGTGGTGCGGTTGCGCCGCTGCAGCTCGGTGAGAAGCTCCGTCACCGCCGCCTGCACCGAGACGTCGAGGGCGGAGACCGGCTCGTCGGCCACCACCACCTTCGGCGTGCCGGCAAAGGCGCGGGCGATGCCGATGCGCTGCTTCTGCCCGCCGGAGAGCTGGCGCGGCATGCGCGCGGCGAAGGCGCGCGGCAGCTTGACCATGTCGAGCAGCTCCAGCATGCGCTCGCGCCGGGCGGCCGTGCTGTCGCCCACGCCGAAGAGCTCGAGCACCCGCATGATCTGGCTGCCCACGGAATGCGAGGGGTTGAGCGTGTCGAACGGGTTCTGGAACACCATCTGGATGCTGGAGACGGTGCCGCGCGCGCGCGCGTCCACCGCGATGTCCTGGATCTCCTCGCCGGCGAGGGTGATGCTGCCGGCGGTGGCGGTCTCCAGCCCCAGCAGCAGCTTGGCGAGGGTGGACTTGCCGCAGCCGCTCTCGCCCACGATGGCCAGTGTCTCGGCCTCGCGCGCCTCCAGGCTCACGCTCTCGTTCGCCTTCACCACCCGGGTCTCGCCGCTGCCGAAGGCGCTGCCGCTCACCTCGTAGTACTTGCGCAGCTCGCGCACGCTCAGCACCACGTCGCCGGGGGCCACCGGCTCGGTGTCCGCGCTCGCCACCGGGCCGGCCAGCCAGTCGATCTCCGCGTGGCGCAGGCAGCGCGTCTCGTGGCGGTCGTCGCCGGGCACGTCCTCCATCGCCACCGGTGCCGCATCGCAGCGCCCGGCCCGGAAATAGTCGCAGCGCGGGCCGAAGTTGCAGCCCGGCGGGCGCTCGTGCGGCAGCGGGAAATTCCCCGGGATGGCGACCAGCGGCCGGGCGTTCTTGTCCGCCCCCGGCAGCGGGATGGAGCGGAACAGGCCCTGCGTGTAGGGGTGGCGCATGCGGTCGAACACGTCCGCGATGGAGCCGCGCTCCACCGCCTCGCCGGAGTACATCACGCAGAGCCGGTCGCAGGTCTCCAGCATCAGCCCGAGGTTGTGGGAGATGAACAGCATCGAGGTGCCGAAACGCGCGCCGAGGTCCTTCACCAGGTCGACGATCCCCGCCTCCACCGTCACGTCCAGCGCGGTGGTGGGCTCGTCGAGGATCAGCAGCGCGGGCTTGGACATCAGCGCCATGGCGATGACGATGCGCTGCTGCTGGCCGCCGGAGAGCTGGTGCGGATAGGCCCTCAGGATGCGCTCTGCGTCCGGCAGGCGCACGGCCTCCACCACCTCCAGCGCCAGCGCCCGCGCCTCGGCCGCCGAGGCGCCCTGGTGGATCATCGGCACTTCCATGAGCTGCCGGCCGATCTTCATCGCCGGGTTCAGCGAGGCCATCGGCTCCTGGTAGATCATCGCGATCTCGTTGCCGCGGATGTGGCGCAGCTCGGAGGGGCTGAGGGAGGCGAGGTCGCGGCCCTTGAAGCGGATGGAGCCGCCGGTGATGCGGCCGTTGCGGCCCAGATCCTGCATCACGCCCAGCGCCACGGTGGACTTGCCGCAGCCGCTCTCCCCCACGAGGCCCAGCGCCTCGCCCGCGCGCACGGTGCAGGAGAAATCCATCACCGCCGGGATCTCGCCGCCCTGGGTGAAGAAGCTGATCGAGAGCTTGTCGATCTCGAGGATCGGGGTGTCGTCCGTGTCCGTCATCGCCTGTTCCTCCGTGAATTGCGCCCCGCGGCGGCCGGGCAGGCCCCGGCGTGACGGCCGGGGCACCGGGTCTCCCGCCTCACGCGCCCGCCCCGCGATCCGGCGTCCCGGGCCGGCCCCGGGACCTCCCGGCCGGGTGCCCGCGCCGCCATCAGTCCTTCAGCGACTGCTCGCGCAGCCCGTCCGCCAGCAGGTTGAGCCCCAGAACCAGGCTCATCAGCGCCACGGCGGGGGCGATGGCGGCATGGGGGTAGACCGAGAGCAGCCGGCGGCCCTCGTTGATGGTCATGCCCCAGGTGGGGCTCTCGGGGGAGATGCCGAGGCCGAAGAAGCCCAGCGTGCCGAACAGGATGGTGGTGTAGCCGATGCGCAGGCAGAAATCGACGATCAGCGGCCCGCGCGCGTTCGGCAGGATCTCCCAGAGCATGATGTACCAGGGCCCCTCCCCCCGGGTCTGGGCGGCGGAGACATAGTCGCGCGTCTTGATGTCCATGGTGAGGCCGCGCACGATGCGGAACACCGTGGGCGAGTTCACGAAGACCACCGAGACGAAGATGTTGAGCAGGAACGGGTCCATGTAGAGAACCCCCAGCGGGTCCGCGTTGAAGGCGAGGCCGAGATAGGCCCAGAGCCCGATCGCCAGCGCCACCGCCATGCGCGGGGCCAGCCGCGCCGGCTGGCGCCCGTACCGGGTGCGCAGCAGCATCAGCACGAAGGCGAGCGGGAACAGGAACAGCACGGCCGCCATCATCTGCGGCAGCGACAGGCCGATGCCGCCCAGGCTCACCATCGGCTCGCGCGCGATCTCCGGCGTCACCAGCAGGTAGAACAGCAGGATCACCGGGAAGGCGAGCACCATGTTGGCGAGGAAGCTCAGGAACGTGTCCAGCCGCCCGCCGAAATAGCCCGCCGGCAGGCCCAGCGTGATGCCGGCCATGAAGGCGATCAGCGTGGCCGCGGGCGCTATGATCAGCACCGATTGCGCGCCCCAGACCATGCGGCTGAACACGTCGCGCGCCAGGTTGTCGCCGCCCAGCAGGTAGGCGAGCCCGCCGCTGTCGGGCACCGGCGTGCCGGGCACCTTGTTCTTCAGCGCCGCGATCTGCTCCAGCGGCGCGAAGGGCGCGATCTCGGGCGCGAACAGCGCGGTGAGCGCCCAGAACAGCACCAGCGCGAGGCCGATGAGCCCGATGGGCGAGCTGAACAGCTTGCCGTAGAGCCCGAGGTGCCGGCGCGCCGCGACGGAGGCCGCGAAGATCGCCGCCAGCCCGGCCCAGACCGGCCAGAAGGCCGCCGCCATGCGCAGGAAGATCTCGCCCCAGGACAGTGGTTCCATGCTCGCCCCCCTCTCAGCGCACGCGGATGCGCGGGTTGAGCCACACGTAGCCGATGTCGGAGATGAGCTGGGTCACCAGCACCACCAGCACCGCGACGATGGAGCAGGAGAGCAGCAGCTCGATGTCGTTGTTCGAGGCGGCCTGCACCAGCGTCCAGCCGAAGCCCTTGTAATTGAACAGCGTCTCCACGATCACCACCCCGGTGAGCAGCCAGGGAAACTGCAGCATGATCACCGTGAAGGGCGCGATCAGCGCGTTGCGCAGCGCGTGGCGGATGACGATGTTGGCAAAGCTCACCCCCTTCAGCCGCGCGGTGCGGATGTATTGCGCCGTCATCACCTCGGCCATGGAAGCCCGGGTCATCCGCGCGATGTAGCCCATGCCGTAGAGCGCCATGGTGGCCACCGGCAGGGCGAAGTTCTCGAAGGTGATGTGTTCGGTGGCCGAGGTGGCCACCCCCTTCAGCAGCGTGCCCCGCTCGAGGAAGATCGGCGAGAGCCCGCCGCGAGAGGAGGCGAAGAGCACCACCAGGATCACCCCGGAGACATATTCCGGCGTGGCGGTGGAGGCGATGGAGAAGGTGGAGAGCGTGCGGTCCGTGCGCGAGCCCTCGCGCATGCCCGCCAGCACGCCGATGAGCAGCGCCGAGGGCACCATCACCACCATCACCCAGAACATCAGCCAGCCGGTGTAGGTGAGCCGCTCCGCGACGATCCCGGCCACGGGCTTGCGGAACACCGTGGAGGTGCCGAGGTCGCCCTGCGCCACAGCGGCCACCCATTCGCCGTAGCGCAGCACCATCGGACGGCGATAGCCGTGGCTCTCCAGCCAGGTCTCCACCTGCGCATCGGTCATGCGGGCGTTGGCCTGCTCCTTCGCGAGCTTCTTCAGGTTCGGGTCGAGATTGGTGAGCCAGAACACCACGAAGGTGAGGCACAGCGCCGTGATCAGCATCACGCCAAGGCGCTTGAGGACGAAGAGGAGCATGTGCCTCCTTCCGGCTGGAGGCCCGCCACGCGGGCCCCGGGCTCAGGCGGGCCCGGCAGGACACGCCCGCAGTCTCGGGTCGGGGCCCGGCCCTGGCCGGCCGGGAGAGAGGGGGCGGCGCGCCGCCCCCCGCGGCGGGGCGTCAGCTCTCGATGGACCACAGGTCGTGGTGATGCTCGAAGGTCGGGTGCATCTCCGCGCCCTTCACGTAGTCCCGGTAATGGCGGTAGAGCGAGCGCCAGTAGGGCTGGATGATCACCCCGTCCTCCTGCAGCATGGTCTCGAGGTCCTTCATCACCGCGCTGCGCTTCTCCGCGTCGGCGATGGAGAGCGCCTCGTCCAGCCGCGCGTCGAAGGCGGGGTTGGCGTAGGCGGCCTCGTTCCAGGTGCCGGTGCTGGTGTAGGCCAGCGACAGCACCTGCACGCCGAGCGGGCGCATGTTCCACTCCGTGGCCGAGAACGGGTATTTCGTCCAGTCGTTCCAGAAGGTGGCGCCGGGCAGCACGGTGCGCTTCACGGTCATGCCCGCCTCGCGCATCTGCGCGGCGATGGTGTCGCAGGTGGCGCGCTGCCAGTCATCGTCGATGGAGATGAGCTCGAACTCGAAATCGCTCATCCCGGCCTCGGCGAGCAGCGCCTTCGCCCCCTCGATGTCGCGCTCCTTCTTCGGCAGCGGGTAATACTCCGGGTGCATGGGGCCGACATGGTGGTTCTCGGCCGGCTGGCCCAGCCCGGCATAGCCCAGGTCGAGCACGGTCTGGTTGCTGATCGCCATCTGCATGGCGCGGCGCACCTTCACGTCCGAATAGGGCGCCTTGCCATCGACCATCGCCGCCTGGTTGGGCCGCACGCAGAGCGTGGCCGCGGTGGCGACCTCCGACATCTCCAGCCCCAGGCTGGAGAAGATGTCCACGAACTCGCCGGTGGACTGGTAGACCATGTCGATCTCATCGGCCTCGATGGCCGCCACGAAGGCGGAGGGGTCCGAGCCCAGGTCGACATATTCGATCCGGTCCAGCCCCACGTCGCCGCCCCACCAGTCCCCGCGCTTGGTGAGCACGGCGCCCACGCCCACGTCCACGCTCTCGATCATGAACGGGCCGGTGCCGATCGGGTTCGCGGTGAGGTCCGCGCCGGTGTCGTCGAAGGAGGGGTGGACGATCAGGCAGGGGTATTCCGCGAAGTTCGGGATCAGCGCGATGTCGGGCTTGGCGAGCTTCACGTGCAGGGTGTAGTCGTCGCGCTTCTCCAGCGCGCCCTCGGCGAGCTGGCCGGTGGCAGGGTCGATCATGTTTACCAGGCGGGTGGCCATGGAATTGCCTTCCACGGAACTGTCGCACCAGCGGGTGAGGTTGTAGATCACGTCATCGGCGGAGAACGCGTCGCCGTTCGACCATGTCACCCCCTGGCGGACGTGCAGCGTGTATTGCGTGGCGTCGTCGGAGACCTCCCAGCTTTCCAGCAGCCAGGGCTCGAAGGTGAATTCCCGGGTGTAGCGCACCAGCGTCTCGCACAGGCCGCGCGCCACGTTGGACATCTGCGACCAGTCGAAGATGCGCGGGTCCGCGACGCGCTTGATCTCCATCTGCACGCGCAGGGTGCCGCCGCTGCCCTGGGCCGCCGCGGGCGCCGGCGCGACGAGCCCGGCCAGCCCGTAGGCGCCCGCGCTGGTCACGCCCAGCGCCGTGGCCATGGCGAGGAACTCGCGCCGGTCCATGCGCCCGTCGCGCACCTCGCGGGCATACATCGGCACGGCCGGGTGCAGCGGTTTCCCGTTGATCGTATCGTCAGACATCGTCGTCCTCCTGGTCTGTCTTGCCTGGGGCACCCGGGGGGGCACATTCTGGAGGGCCCGGGGCGCGCTGCCCGGCCTGGGGATCAGGTTGCCCGACATCCCCGGAAATCCAGAGACTTCCGGCACTTCGGTCTCGATTGCTGTTGGCGCAAGATAAGCACAGGTCGGGCTGCGGATGAACCCTGTTCCGTCGAGGATGGGCGGAATCCCACCAGTTTCCGCCCCCGGCGGCGGCGCATTGCGCGCCTTTCGCGACATCGTCGCGCCGAAGGCGCGCGGCACCCCTCGCAGCCGGCCCGCGCATCGGCCTGCGGCACCTGCCCCCACACCGCCCGACGCGCCCCCTCGCGGTCGCACATGGCCACTCAGGGGTGCGCTCATCTCCCACAGCGGTACCCCACCCCGATCGCGGGCGGCGGGCCCCATCGCCGCGCTGAACGCACAGCTACAGCTACAGCTACAGCCACAGCCACAGCCACAGCCACAGCCACAGCCACAGCCACAGCCACAGCCACAGCCACAGCCACAGCCACAGCCACAGCCACAGCCACAGCCACAGCCACAGCCACAGCCACAGCCACGCGAGGCGTGCTCTCATCGCTGCGCGGGCGATGCAAGCATCTCCGTGGGGGGCACGCTCCTGCCGCCACGGGGAATGCGCCGTCATCGCCTCACGGGAGGGTCTCCCGTCACCTGGCGGACGGCACCGATGCCGCCTCGCGGAACAAGCTCCCGTCTCCGCAGAGACAGCTCCGTCGCCGCTTCACGGACCGGGCCCGTCTCCAGGCAGACAGCGCCGTTGCCGCCTCGCGGAGTGGCTTTCCTCACCGGTTCGACAGCGTGGTTGCCGCCTCACGGAACGGACCCCGTCTCCAGCTGGGCAGCGCAGCCGCCATCTTGCGGGACGGGCTTTCGTCGCCGAGTGGAGGGCGCCGCTGACGTCTCGCGGGCCGGGCCACCGCACCCGCGGGGCAGGCGTCCTGCAGCCGCGCGCGCCGTGGCCTCAGATGGCGTGCAGTTCCAGCAGGGGCGGCTGGCACAGGCCGCTCGCTTCGGGCCCCTCCGGCTGCCAGGGCGCGCCGGCGTAGAAGCGGTTCGCCCCGGTGTTGCGCAGCGCCAGCTCCAGCCAGCCGCGGCCCGGCGGCAGGGGGAAGCGCGCGTCTCCCGCAATGTGGCGGCCCAGGTCCTGCCCGGCGAAACGCGCCGTGCCGCTGTGGCGGAAGCCCGGCAGGGATAGTTCCCAGCGCCGCCCCGGGCCCGGCGCCGGCAGGTCCAGCCACAGCCGGTAGAGCCCGGTTCCCGACACGTCCGGCCAGCCCTGCCGCTCCCATCCCTCCCGCACCGACACCGGGTGAAACGCCTGCGCTCCGGCAAGTGCCAGGGTCCAGCCGGCGTCCAGCACCCGTGTCTCGAGGATGCGGCTGCGCCCGGGGGCCGTGGGCGGGCCGTCCGCCGCCTGCTCCGCGCCGGGCATGCCATCCGGGTCCAGCCGCAGGCAGACACAGGCCTGCGGCGGCAGATGCAGGTCCAGCCGACCGGACACCCGGCGACTCGGGCCGACGCCGCCGTCCCGCGCGGTCCAGGCACGCAGCACCCAGCGCCCCGCCGGCAGGGCCACCTGCACGTCCCGCGCGGATCCGCTGTCGTTGAACAGGGCGAGCTTCCAGCCCTCCCCGTCGCGCAGCACGCAATTGGCGAGCGCGCCGGGGTGCAGCCGCGCGAGCGCCGCGAGATCCTGCGCACGCGCCGCGATGTCCCTCGGCCCGTCCATCCGTGCAATGGCGGCGCGACAGGCGCGCAGCAGCGCCTCCGGAGCCTGCGTGTCGCCCATCGGGGGCGCGGGCATTTCCCTCGTCGCGGTTTCAGGTACGCCGGTCGGCGCAGGCACGGGCCTGTCGGCAGGTGCAGGCCCGGATGTCCCGCCGGGAGTTGGGGCGGCCGGACCACCCGGTGCGGCCGTGCTGCGGTCGATCGAAGCGGCCGCCGGCGTGGTGGTCCTCGAAGAGACCGGGCGGACAACCGACAGCGTGGCCATGCTCTCAGGATCGGCCACGGACCTGCCGGCCGCGGCAGGCGCTGGCGCATCGCCCGCAAGCGGCGTGGCAGCATCACCCGAAACAGGTGGTATCGCATCACCCCGTTCGGGTGAGAGCGCATCGCCTGGTGCGAGCGGGGCCGCGTCACCCGGTGTGCACGGGGCCTCATCGCACCGTGCGGGCGAGGCCACACTGCCCTGCACGGTCGGAGCCGCATCTCCCGGTATGGTCGGGGCCATATCTTCTGGCGGGGTCGGGCTTCCGTCTCCCGGCGGGGCCGGAGCCGCATCACCCGGCGCGGGCCGGGCAACGTCTCCCGGCGCGGACGGTGCCGCAACGTCCGGCGCGGGCCGGGCAACGTCTCCCGGCGCGAGCGGTGCCGCAACATCCGGTGCGGGCGGGAAGGCAGGGTCCGGTGCGGACAGGTCGGCGGGTGCGGGGTCCAGCATCCCGGCCGGCAGGGGGCCGGAGCCGGTGACCACGCCTCCGGCCGCCCGGAAGCGGGCGATGAGCGCGGCCTCCTGCGGCCCGGCCAGCATCTCCACGCCCGGCAGCACCAGGGCGCGGAACCGGCCGGCGGGGGTGACCAGCGTGTCGCCCTCGACATGCGCCGCCGCGAGCGCCCGGTGGTCGATCACCTGCCAGCCCGCGCCGGCGCGGTCCAGCGCCTCCGCCCAGCGCCCGAAGGCGGCGCAGCAGGCCGGCTCGGCGGCCCCGGCGGCCCGCAGGGTCCAGAGCGGATAGAGCAGCGCCACAGGGCGCTCCGGCCTGCCCTCCTCCAGGAAGGCCGAGACGCGGGCGCATTCGGCCAGCAGGTCCGGCGCGTCCTCCCACCAGGGCTGCAGGTTGAAACCGGGGGGAAAGTCGAACCGCGGGTTCAGGAAGGGCGTGGGGTCATCGGCGCGCCCGGCATCGAGCCAGAGCGCGTGCAGCACCACCCGGCGCGCGCCGGACAGCAGGTGGCGCAGCATCTGCGCGCGCAGGTCCTCCGCCGTCAGCCCCCAATGCCCGGCCCCGCCGGGGATCCCGGTCATCCGCCCGGTGGAATACTGCTCCACGCTGCAGCGCGCCCGGCCCGAGGCGCGCGCCACGGAATCGCCCATCCGTGCCGAGAGCTGCGGGGCATAGTCGGCCGCATCCACCGTGGTGGTGTCGCGAAAGGCGTCGATGCCGAAATGGTCCAGCCCCGGCATGGTGCGCGGGTCGAAGCCGCCCAGCCCGTCGCGCAGCCCGTAGCCGCCGACATGGCACAGCAGCTCATGCCCGGAGAAGGCCACGCCCCGCGCCGCCCACCAGCGCGACAGCGTGCCGAAGAACGCCTCGTGCAGCCGCGTGCCGTAGATCTCCCAGGCCCGGGCGCGCAGGCGCCGGGTGTCCGGCCCCGCTGCACCGGTGAGGGCGAGGAGCACCGTGCCCAGCGGCGCGAGGGCCTCCAACGCGTGGCCGAGGCGGGCGTCCCACAGCAGCGCATTCCCGGCGGCCCCGGCCTGGCCCTCCCAGGTGTAGAACCCGGCATGGGGATGGTCGAAGAAACTCGCCTCCGCCCGCCCGCCCGCCGCCGCCAGCATCGGGGCGCAGACCTCCTCGGCAAAGCGCTCCGCCGCCTCGGGCATCGCGTAGTTGATCAGCCGGGAGCGCGCGCCGCGCGCCGCGAGGAACACGGTCACCTGCTGGCCCGCCAGCGCCCCGGCGGCGTCGCAGACCGTCACCTCCGCCCCCTGCGGCCCGGTGGAGGCAAGGCGGGCCCGCGCCGTCACGTCACGGATCTGCGCGGGCGATCCGGGGGCGGCGGGATGGGCGACGGCGCGCACGATCTCCCATTCGTCCCAGGCCGGGCCGCCGGCCTCGCAGAGCCAGTCCTGCCCGGCGGGGCCGAGGAAGTCGAGGAACGGAAACCGGATGCCCTCCACCGCCAGCCGCCCGCCCGCCAGCGCCGAGCACCAGAACAGCAGCCGCTCGCGCAGGTGCTCCGCGCCGGCCACGGTGCGCCCGCCGCCGTGGCCGGAGATCCAGTTGTACTCGTCATAGATCTCCACGCCGAGCCCATGGGCGCGGGCCCGCCGGCAAGCGTGAGCGAAGGCCTCGCGCCACGGGGCGGACATCCAGTCCGCCCGGTCCAGCGCGAGGCGGCCCTGCACGAGCACGGAGCCGATGCCGGCGCGGGCCATGTCGGCGAGCGCGGCGTCGATCTCCGCGTGCCCAGGCACCCGGTGCCAGAACCAGAAGGCCGCAGTGCGGAACCGCGCCTCCGGGCTCCGGAACCAGTCCGGCGCGCGCTCAGGCATCGGGTGCGTAGCACAGCTCCAGCCGCGCGCCCTCCCCCGCACCGGCGAGCGCCACGCCCAGCGCCGCGCCCGGCAGCGGCGCCAGCGCCTGCCCGTCCAGCCGGGCGGCGATCAGCGCCGCGCGCGGCACGCCGGGCAGGGAGAGTTCGGCCGCGCCCCCCCTCGTGTCCGCGAAGAGGCGGCAGCGGAACAGCCCGGGCGCGATGGCGATATCGCTCAGCCGGCCGCGAAAGCCGGTCTCCACCAGCACCTCCCCGCCCCGGGCGAGGCGCAGGATGCCGGCGCTGCTGGTGAGCGTCACACGGCCGGCCGGGCTGGTCACCGGGCCGAGGTGCAGCGCCTCCCCGTCATGGGCGATCTCCCAGCCCGTCCAGGGGCTCATGTCCATCACCTGCCCCACCGCCATCAGGGGCAGCATCGCGGCCCAGGTGTAGAAGGTGTCGGTGTCCGGCGCGTCGCGCACGGCGCCGGTTTCGGCATTGTAATTCTCCCCGGCGTCCCGCGCGTCCCGCCAGTTGCGCGCGAAGAGCTCCCAGCTCATTTCGGCGAGGGCGCCCGCCTCCGCGTGCAGCCCGTAGCGGCGCAGGCCCTGCCAGACCATGTAGTTCACGTTCGGCCAGATCCGGCCGCGCCAGTAGACATTGTCCGCATAGGCGGGCTCGGAGCGGCTGGCGTTGGGCAGGCCGAAGCGGCCGGCGAACAGCTCCCGGTCGGCGAGACGGGCGCAGAGTTCCGCGGCCTGTTCCGCGTCCGCCGCGCCGCAGAGCAGCGGGTAGAAGCTGGTGGGCGAAAGGCTGCGCACGAAGCCGCCGCCGCGCTGGCGGTTGGCGAAGATGCGGCGCTCCGGGTCCCACAGCCGGGTGCGGATCTGCGTGCGGGTGTCCTGCGCGAGGGCGTCGAGCGCGGTGGCGTGCGCGGTCTCTCCCAGGTGGCGCGCAAGGCGGGCGAGCATCTCCGCATCCAGCGCGAGGGCGCAGTTCAACCCGAGGTCCAGGGTGGAGAGCGTGCGGCTCACCGGGTCGTAGACCGCCTCGTCATGGGTGGCGGAATTGTCCATTCCGGTCTCGTTGCGCGCGCCGAAATGCGTGCCCTTGTAGAGGCTCGCGCCCACGTCCGAAGTGCCGCAGGACACGAGGCCGGAGCCGTCCGGGTCCCGCATCCGCCGCCACCACATGTGGTTGGCCAGCAGCGCCGGGAAGGCCTCGGCGAGCAGGCCCGGCCCCGCCGCGCCGCGCAGGTGCATCAGCCACAGCATGAAGCTTGCGGTGGGGGTCTGCGTGCGGTCCACCCAGGCATCGCGGGAGGTGACAATGGTGGCGAAGTTCCCCTGGGGCGTGGCGGAGGCGAGGGCAGCCTCGAAATTCTCCCGCGCGAGGGCGGGGTCGAACAGCCCGCTCATCAGCGCGGCATAGGTCTGGTCGTTGAACCAGACGGCGAAGTCTCCCAGCGGCCAGAGCCGGCTCACGCTGGTGTAGGGGCGCCGGTTCATCGGGTCCCAGACGGTGTTCCAGCCGATCACGTCCCCGATCGCCTCCAGCGCTCCGTCGAAGCGGCCCTGCTGGTGCGGCCGCGGCGCCGGCGCCCGGTCGGCTTCCGCCAGCCGGGCCCGGGCCGCGGCGATGGCGAGGGCGCGGTCGTCGGCCACGGCGGCGGCCAGCGCCCCGCCGGGCATCATCTCGAGATTGAAGCGCAGGGCGAGGGTGCGGCCGCGCTGCCCCCGGCTGCCGATGTGCCAGTAGCCATGCGTCTCGAAATCCGCGGCGAGGGCCTCCGGGCTCTCATGCACGCTCACCTCCACCGGCGCCTCGCGGCACACCACCGCCACGTGGCGGCTGCCCAGGGTGAGAACGGCCGCGCCCTCCGCCACGTCCCACTCCGCCTCCGTCCCATCCTCCGCCGAGAGGCAGTAGCTGAGCCAGAAGCGTTGCCCCCATTCGGCCAGCGCCCCGCGCTGCCAGTGCCCCAGCACAGACCAGGGCGCGGTCTTGCGCCAGCCCAGCGCCAGCTCGCTGCCGCCGTGGCGCGCGGTGCAGGCGATCTCCGCTCCGTCCGGGGTGTGGGCATCGAAGCGCAGCGCGGCGGCGGGCAGCAGGCTCGCCTTGCCCTCGCGCGCCGAGAACACCACCGGGGTGAGGCGCACACCCAGCGGCAGGAACACCATTTCGGCCGGGCGCGGCGACCAGGTGTTCCAGGCGCGGGAGAGCGGGATGGTGGGGTCACGGAGCATGGCGGAGACCTGCCTCAGAAGCTTCGGGTCGGGGTCGGATCACGGCGAGGGCCTCGCGGCCCGGACAGGCGGAGTATCTGTTCGTACACGAACATTGCACCGGCAGGGCGCAGGGCGCAACACCGGCACGACAGCAGGATCCGGGAGGCCGCCCGCACTCGCCCACCGGGAACGCCGGTCTCATGGCCCGCCGTTCGTACCAAGGCACCGCCGGCGCGGCCCTGCTCCGGCACGACAACAGGAACCGGAAGGCCTGTTGCGCTCCGGCCCCGCGCCCTGCCCCCGGGGATGCCGGTTCCACAGCCCGTCGTCCGTGCCCCGGCACAGCCGGCGAAGCCCTGCTCCGGCACGGTTGCAGGACCCGGCTGGCCTCCCCCGCCCCGCCCCTCCGGGCTGCCGGCCTCACGGCCCGCCGTCCACGCCCGGGCACCGCAAGCGTCGCCCTGCTCCGGCACGGCAGCCCCCGGCCTCCCTTCCGGTGGACCAGGCGGCTCCGGCACGGCCGCGTGTCACGGGAGACGCCCGGTCCGACGGTGCCGGCAATGGCACCGCGGGGCGGCCGGGCCATCCGGTCGAGGCGCTGCTTCGGGCTTGGGAACAGTCCGGGCCCTGCGCACCTGCCCCGGGCGTGTCCGTCCGGCCATCGGCCTGCGGGACCGAGTGTCCGTCCGGAGATCTGCCTGCGGGACATGACGGGCCTCGCCTCCCCGGCGCTGCGAGCGGCCGGCCCGGGGGGATCGGCGGGTATCCTCGCCCACGGGACACCTCTCAGGCGCTGCGGGCGGGGGCCAGCACGATGGCGGGATAGACCGCGCGGCGCACCGTTTCATCTGTCAGGTCCAGGCCGTGCCGGTCGCGCAGCAGGTCCAGCCGGTAGCGCAGGGTGGAGGGGTGGATGCCCAGCGTGGCGGCGGAACGGCGGATGCGGCCGCCCTGCTCGACGAAGACCAGCGCCGTTTGCGCCAGCCGCCGCGTCCGGTCATCGGGCGCGGCGCAGAGCCGGTCCAGCGCCTCGGCATAGTGCGGCGGGCAGAGCGCGCGCAGCCCGGCGGCGGAGGCGGCCGCCTCTCCCCCGGCCTGCGCCCCGGCAATGGCGTCGGCGCGGGCCTCGGCGTTGAGCGCCGCGGCGAAGATCGCGGCCCCGGCCAGCAGCGCCGCGCGTTCCGCAGCCTCCGGCAGGTGGGCGGGCGGCGCGTGCAGCGAGAGCACCCGCGGCAGCGCCCCGGGCAGCGGCAGCAGGGCCACGGCCCGGTAGCGCTGCACCTCGGCATCGATGCGGTAGAGCAGCCAGCCTTCATGCGCGCGGATGTCCTCGACGAACAGCGGAACCCCGGTCTCGAACACCTCCCGCGAGGGGCTCCCGGACAGGGGCCAGCGCGTCGGCAACCCGTCGAACAGCGGCCCGCCCGCGCCGTGGCAGCCCTCCAGGCGCACCAGCCCGGCAGCGGCATCGATGGCAAGCACCCCGGAGGAGGTCCAGGGCGCGTGCATCCGCGCGAGCGCCTCAAGCCCGGCCGGCATCACGCGGCGGCCCGCTCCGGCCTCCGCGTCGAGGAGGGTCGCGAGAGCGGCGAGAGTTCGGATCATGTCGGCTTTTCCTGCATTCCGGCGGAAACACCGCGGGAGAATTCAGCACTTGCGGAGGATGTAACAGGCCGCGCGCAAGCGCAATATGTGTCGATTCCCACCGAGCGGAGACCGGCCCCATGTCCCTACCCCTGTCCAGGAAGATGCATCTCGTCGCCTATCTGAAGACCGGCCCCACCGCGCTGCACCCCGGCGGCTGGCGCCACCCGGAGGCGCGGCTCGACGATATCCTCGAGCCCGCGCGCTACGAGCACATCGCCCGGGTGCTGGAGGATGCCTGCTTCGACGGCTGCTTCTTCGCCGACCTGCAGGGCCTCTACGACATCCACAAGGGCGGCTTCGAGACCTATGTGCAGCAGGGCGGGCAGATCTCGTTCCTCGACCCGATGACGGTGCTGCCGATCATGGCGCGCGCCACCAGCCGGCTGGGCCTGGGCGCCACGCTCTCGACAACCCTGCTCAACCCCTACCACATCGCCCGCTCCCTCCTCTCGCTCGACGTGCTGAGCAAGGGGCGCGTGGCGTGGAACGTGGTCACCTCCGCCACCGAGCTGGAGGCGCAGAACTACGGGCTGGAGGCGCTGCCGCCGAAGGACACCCGCTACGACCACGCCGACGAGGTGGTCGAGGCCTGCCTGAAGCTGTGGAAGAGCTGGGACCCGGACGCCTTCGTGCTCGACAAGGCGCGCGGCATCTTCGCCGACCCCTCCAGGGTGCATTACGCCAATTACGCCGGCCGGACGGTGCGCACCCGCGGACCGCTCTCCATTCCGCAGAGCGCGCAAGGACACCCGGTGCTGATGCAGGCCGGCGCCTCCGACCGGGGCCGGGAATTCGCCGCCCGCTGGGCCGAGGTGATCTTCGCCGCCCAGCGCGGCATCGCCGACATGACCGCCTTCCGCGCGGACATCCATGCCCGCATGGCCCGCTACGGCCGCGCCCCCGGCGACACCGCCATCCTGGTGCAGACGACCTGCATCGTGGGCGAGACCGACGCCATCGCGCAGGAGAAGGCCGAGTTCGTGAACGCGCTCATCGAGGACGAGCTCGCCCTCGCCTCCACCTCCAGTTCCGTGGGCGTGGACATGAGCCGCTACCGCGAGGGCGAGGCGCTGGAAAAGCTCATGGGCAACCAGGGCATGGCCGGCTCGCTGCAGCTTGTCGAGCAGGCGCAGCGCGACGAGAAGATCAGCGTGACGGAGGCGGCGAAACGCCGGCAGCCGAACCTCATCGTCGGCGCGCCCGCCACCGTGGCCGACCGGATGGAGGAGATGTTCCGCGCCGGGGCCTGCGACGGGTTCGTGCTCACCCCGGTCACCCACCCGTCCAGCCACGAGGCCTTCGCGCGCTCCGTGGTGCCCGAACTGCAGCGTCGCGGCCTGATGCGCACGCACTACCGCACCAGCACGCTTCGCGAGCACCTGCGCGACGCCGGCTGAGCCCCGCGCCCGGGCGCCGCGCATCGCGGCCGGGCGCGATCGCTGCCGCCGGGCCCTGGCCCGCGCGGGCAAGGCCCCGGGGGTATCGGCGCGCCCCCGGGGCCGCTTTTTTGTTTGCAGACAAACGAACGGGATTGACCTTTGCCCTTCGAGGCCGAAAAATCTCTCACCACAAGGCACCGTGAGCGGTAAGACTTCCCGGGCCCGCCAGATGGCACCAACATGGAGATGTGACGATGACGAAGCTGCCGGTGGCCCGAGCCGCCAGACCCCTTCTTGCACCCTGCGCCGCACTCGCCCTCACCGCCGGCTTCGCCCAGGCCGACGAGATCCGCGTGCTGAACTGGCAGGGCTACGGCACCGACGAGGCCTGGGCGCTGGACGCCTTCGCCGCGAAGACCGGCCACACCGTGGTGCACGAGTATTTCAACTCCGAGCAGGAGATGCTCACCAAGCTGCGCACCAACCCCGGCGCCTATGACGTGGTGCTGATCAACACCGCCTACACCGGGCAGGCCGCGCGCGAGGGCCTGATCCAGAAGCTCGACTACGCCGACTTCCCCCATGCCTCCGGCATCCCCGACGCGATGAAGGAGACCGCGGCGCTCTACGAGGGCGGCGCGCTCTACGGCATTCCCTGGGTCTGGGGCGTCACCTCCATCGCCTACAACACCGAGGTGCTGCCGGAGGCGCCGCAGAGCATCGAGCTGCTCTGGTCGCCGGATTTCGCCGGCCGGGTGGGCTGGCGCGACGACGCGGTGGAATCGGTGCAGATGGCGGCGATCTCGCTGGGCCAGGACATCAACAACCCCACGAACTGGGAGGCGATCGAGGCCAAGCTGAAGGCGCTGAAGCCGCAGATCCGCACGTTCTGGAGCTCGGAGAACGAGTGGAACCAGTATTTCTCCTCCGGCGAGTTCGACATCTCGGTCTACTGGTCCGGCTCCGCGGCCCGCTCGGCGAACAACTTCGGCCTGCCGGTGGGCTTCGCCATTCCGAAGGAGGGCGCGATCGGCTGGCTCGACGGGCTCTCCCTCGCCGCCGACGCCCCGCACCCCGAGGCGGCGAAGGCCTTCATCGACTACATGATCGACCCGGAGTTCTACGTGAAGTGGGACACGGACGTGGGCGCCCCGGTCTCGGCCAATGCCGAGGCGGTCGCGGCCCTGCCCGACAAGGCCTTCAACAAGGTGCTGGCGAGTGACGAGGGCGTGGCCGCGCGCCTGAAGTTCCTCGGCCCCATCGACGACGACGTGCGCGAGCACATGCTGCAGGTCTGGCAGGCGACCAAGACCGAGTTCCAGAACTGATCGGATGAGCGCCCGCATGACCAGCCCCGCCAGGGGGGCGCCCGGTCAGGCGGGCGCCATCCTCGCCCTCACCGGCCCGGCCTACCTGTGGCTCGCCGTGGCCATCCTGCTGCCGCTCTCGGCGATGTTCTACTTCTCCTTCCTCTCCGAGGCCCCGATGGCGGGCAAGACGGCGGAATGGACCCTGGCCAACTACCGCGCCTTCCTGGAGCAGGACTTCTACCGCACGCTGATGCTGCGCTCGCTGCGGCTGGGCGCGGAGGTGGTGTTCTGGTGCTTCGTGCTGGGCTTTCCCTGCGCGCTGGTGCTGGCGAAATCCATCAGGGGCCGGGCGCGCGAGGCGCTGTTCCTGCTGGTGATCCTGCCGTTCTGGTCCAACGCGCTGGTGCGCATCTTCTCCTGGACGATGATGCTGCGCGGCAACGGCATCCTGGAGAAGGCCATCGACATGGTCTTCCCCGGGGCCGGCCACCTCAACCTGATGTTCACCTACGAGGCCGTGGTGATCGGGCTGGTGCACTCCTACCTGCCCTACATGATCCTCACCTGCTACATCTCGCTGCAGGCGATCGAGGACGACCTGCTGGAGGCCGCGCGCTCCATGGGGGCCTCGCGGCTCACCATCCTGCGCCGCATCCTGCTGCCGCTCGCCCTGCCCGGCATCCTGGCCGGGGTGGTGCTGATCTTCGTGCCGGTCATCGGCTCGTTCATGGAGCCGCGCATCCTGGGCGGGCGCAACGGCACCTTCATCGGCACGGTGATCGAGGACCAGTTCACCGCGGTGTTCAACTGGCCGCTGGGGGCGGCGCTGTCGTTCATCATGCTGGGCTGCGTGGGCGTGGTCTTCGCCGTCTCGCGGCTGGCGCTGGGGAGGAGAGGCTGATGCGGATGCTGTCGCTCGGCGGCGCGGGGCGGGTCTATCTCGCGCTGGTGCTGCTGTTTCTCTACTGCCCCATCGTGGTGATGGCGGTGATGTCGTTCAACGAGAGCCAGTTCTACACCCTGCCGGTGAAATGGTCGGCGAAGTGGTACGTGGCGCTGGCGGGCAACGAGCGCATCCTCTCCGCGGCTGCGAATTCTGTGGGCATCGCGGTGCTCACCACCCTCATCGCCTCCGTGCTGGGCACGGCCGCTGCGCTCGCCTTCTTCCGCTACCGGTTTCGCGGGCGCGAGGCGCTGCAGCTGCTGCTGTTCCCGCCCATCGCCATTCCGTGGCTGATCACCGGCACGGCCATGCTGCTGTTCTTCTTCTGGATCGGCATCGGCCGCGGGCTGCACGCCATCCTGCTCGGCCATGT
The DNA here is from genome assembly GCF_005887635.2 of Paroceanicella profunda. Classification (GTDB taxonomy): domain Bacteria; phylum Pseudomonadota; class Alphaproteobacteria; order Rhodobacterales; family Rhodobacteraceae; genus Paroceanicella; species Paroceanicella profunda. The sequence continues at coordinate 3,844,793 of NZ_CP040818.1, forward strand.
GGCGCTGGCGCTGCCTTACGTGATCATCGTCACCTCCGCGCGGCTGAAGGCTTACGACCCGGACCTGGAGCTGGCCGCCCGCTCCATGGGCGCACCGCCCTGGATGGTGTTTCGCCGCGTCACCCTGCCCTTCCTCGCGCCGGGCTTCCTGGCCGCCGCGCTGTTCGCCTTCGCGGTGTCCTTCGACCAGTTCGTGATTTCCTACTTCCTCACCGTGCCGGGCACCTCGACCCTGCCGGTGGAGATCTACACCGCCATCCGCAAGGGCTTCACGCCCGAGATCAACGCCATCTCGACCATCGTCATCGGCTTCTCGATGGCGCTGCTGCTGGGGGTGGCGCGCTTCTACAAGTTCGGGGGAGAGCGCAAATGACCGTCATTTCCGTGCAGCGCGTCACCAAGACCTTCGGCGGCCACGACGCGCTGACCGACCTGTCGGTCACCTTCGACGACGGCGGCTTCTACGCTCTGCTGGGCCCCTCCGGCTCCGGCAAGACCACGCTGCTGCGCCTGATCGCGGGGTTCGAGTTTCCCGACGCGGGCCGCATCCTGTTCAACGGCGACCCGGTGGAGATGCTGCCGGCGGAGAAGCGCGACGTGGGCATGATGTTCCAGTCCTACGCGCTGTTCCCGAACATGAGCGTGTTCGACAACGTGGCCTTCGGGCTCAGCGTGCGCAAGGTGCCGGCGGCGGAGATCCGCACCCGGGTGGGCGAGGCGCTGGAGCTGGTGCGCCTCACCGGCTACGACAGGCGCAAGCCCTCGGAGCTGTCCGGCGGCCAGCGCCAGCGGGTGGCCCTGGCCCGCGCCATCGTGTTCCGCCCCCGGGTGCTGCTGCTCGACGAGCCGCTCTCCGCGCTCGACAAGGCGCTGCGGCTGGGCATGCAGGTGGAGCTGCGCCGCATCCAGCGCGACGTGGGCATCACCACGCTCTTCGTCACCCATGACCAGGAGGAGGCGCTCACGCTGGCCGACCGCGTGGGCGTGCTGCGCGACGGGCGGCTGGTGCAGGAAGGCCCGCCCCGGCAGCTCTACGAACGCCCGGCCACCGCCTTCACCGCCACCTTCCTCGGCGACGCGAACCTGTTGCGCGGCCCGACCACCGCCGGTGTCCTCACCCTTGCCGACGGCACCAGCCTCGTCCCGGACAGCCCGGCCTCCGGCGCGGAGGCGATCTGCGCCGTGCGCCCGGAGCGGATCGACCTGCTCGCCCCGGGAGAGGACGCCGCCGGGCGCAACGTGATCACCGGCACGGTGAGCGAGGTGATCTTCGCCGGCAACGCGCTGCACTATCTGGTGGACTGGCAGGGCCAGAGCCTGAAGGTCACCAGCCCGAACCGCGGCACCCAGGCCGCCGCGCCGGGCGAGAGCGTGCGCCTCGGCTTCGCCCGGCGCGACACGGTCCTGGTCGCCCCGTGAGCGCGCGCCTTCTCCGGTCCCGGACCATGCGTCGGCGCCGGTCCCGCGCGTCCCTGTCCCTGACCCCTTCCGGCGCGTCCCGGCCCCTGTCCCGCGCGTCAATCTCCCTGAGCCCCTCCGGCGCGGCCCGGCTCAGGTCTCACGGGCCGCTGAGCCTGTGTGGTTCCGGCACGGCCCGGCCCCGCCAACACGGGCCCCTGTGCCTCTCCCATGCCTGCGCGTCCCGGCTCCGGCCCCACGGGCCCCTGCGTCTCTCCCGTTCCGGCGCCTCCCGGCTCCGTCTCCACGGACCTCTGCACCTCTCCTGCGCCCGCACGCCCCTGCGCCGTGCCGGCACGGCCCGGGCGAGGCCATGAGCGGCCTGCGCTTCGGGCCGCCGGGGCCGAACCCGCTGATGATCTGCATCGACATGCAGCGGCTGTTCCTGGAGCCGGGGCCCTGGCACACCCCCGCCGGGCACGACATCCTGCCGACCTGCGTGGCGCTGGCCCGGGCCCGCCCGGAGGCGAGCCTGTTCACCCGGTTCCTGCCTGCCCGGAGCGCGGAGACCGCCTCCGGCAGCTGGGCCCGCTACTACCGCCACTGGGAGGCGGTGACCCTGGAGCGGACCGGCCCGGAGACGGTGGATCTCGTCGCCCCGCTCCTCGGCCTCGCCGCGCCGGAGCGGGTGTTCGACAAGACCACCTACGACGCCTTCGACGCCGCCCCCTTTGCACGGGCCATCGCCGCCGCCACCCCGTCCGCGCTGGTGTTCACCGGAATCGAGACGGATGTCTGCGTGCTGGCCTCCGTGCTCTCGGCGGTGGACCTCGGCTATCGCTGCCTGCTGGTGACCGACGCCGTGGCCGGCTCCGACCCGCAGGCCCATTCCGCCTGCCTGGCCCATGTCTACCCGCGCTTCGACCAGCAGGTGGAGATGCTCACCACCGCGGAGCTGATGCCGCACTGGGCCGGGTGAGCGCAGCGCCCGCGCTTGCACCCCTCGCCCTGCATCACTAGGTTCGGGTGCCAGCCGTCCCGAATGTACGGGAGGGCGCAGCTTGCCCGGGTCCGGGCCGGAGGACGAGATGACCGCACCCCAGCTCACCGACCCGTTCGCGCGCGAGATCAGCTACCTGCGCGTCTCCGTGACGGACCGTTGCGACTTCCGCTGCGCCTATTGCATGGCCGAGCACATGAGCTTCCTGCCCAAGAAGGAGCTGCTCTCGCTGGAGGAGCTGGACCGGCTCTGCACGCAATTCGTCGAACTGGGCGTGCGCAAGCTGCGCATCACCGGGGGCGAGCCGCTGGTGCGCCGGGGCATCATGGGCTTCTTCAACGCCATGGGCCGGCATCTGGAGAGCGGCGCGCTGGAAGAGCTCACCCTCACCACCAACGGCAGCCAGCTCCGCCGCCACGCGGCCGATCTCTTCGCCGCCGGCGTGCGCCGGGTGAATGTCTCGCTCGACACGCTGGATGAGGCGAAATTCGCCGAGATCACCCGCTGGGGCCGCCTCGCGCAGGTGCTCGACGGCATCGACGCCGCGCAGGAGGCGGGGCTGAAGATCAAGATCAACGCCGTGGCCCTGAAGGGCTTCAACGACGTCGAGGTTCACCGGATGGTGGAGTGGTGCGGCGCGCGCGGCTTCGACCTCACCTTCATCGAGGTGATGCCGATGGGCGAGATGGACGCGGACCGGCTGGACCAGTACTGGCCGCTCGACGCGGTGCGCGCCGAGCTCGCCACCCGCTGGCGCCTCTCCGAAAGCGCCCACCGCACCGGCGGCCCCGCCCGCTACATGCGGGTGGAGGAGACCGGCGGGCGCATCGGCTTCATCACCCCGCTCACGCATAATTTCTGCGAGAGCTGCAACCGCGTGCGCCTCACCTGCACCGGGCAGCTCTACATGTGCCTGGGCCAGGACGACGACGCGGACCTGCGCGCCGTGCTGCGCGCCAACCCCACGGACAATGCAGCGCTGGAGGCCGCCATCCGCGAGGCGATCTCGCGCAAGCCGAAGGGCCATGATTTCGACTATTCCCGCCGCGAAGTGCGCGGCGAGGTCTCGCGCCACATGTCGGTGACCGGCGGCTGATCCCGGCCAGGCCGGGACGCCAGCGGCCCGGTGCGTGCCGGCCGGTCGCGCCCGGCGTACCGCCGCTGCGACGCCGACGCTGACTGCCGGTGACCGGAAGCTGAACCGGGGTGAGGCACCGGTGGCCGGGTGAGTCTCTGCCGGCTGGGTCCGGAGCGTAGCAGGTCCCGCTGCGGCACCCGCGTTGGATGGCGATGACCGGCGACTGAACCGAGGTGAGCGCCGACGGCAGGATGCGTGTCTGCCGGCCGGGTCCGGCTCGAAGCGGGTCCTGCTGCGGCACCCGCGCTGAATGGCAATGACCGGCGACTGAACCGAAGTGGGCGCCGACGGCCAGGTGCGTGTCTGCCAGCCGGGTCCTGCGCAGAGCGGCCCCGCTGCAGTGCCGACGCTGGTTGTCGATGGTCAGCAAGTGAACCGGACCCGGGCGCGAACGCCCCGGTGCGCGTCAGCCGCCCAGGTCCGGGGCGTGTAGCCGGTCGCGCTGTGACGCCTGCGCTGAATGGCGGTGGCCGGCGGCTGACCCCGGGGCGGGGCGCCGGTGGCGGGCAGGTGTCAGCCCACGGGGTCCAGCGCGTAACCGGTTCCGCTGCGGCGCACGCGCTGAAAGCCGGTCACGTGCCCGCCGGTGACACGCTCACCGCTTGAGGCGAGTGCCGCGAGGGTCTGCCGGCGCGTCTCCACCGCCTGGGCGGCGTCACTGTCATATTCCAGCCCGACCTGCGGGTCCGCGAGCTGCAGCCCGGGCAGGTGCGCCAGGTCTCCCCAGACCAGCAGCGCCTGCGCGCCCGTCCCGAGGCGGTAGCCCGAATGCCCCGGCGTATGGCCCGGCAGGGCCACCAGTTCGACGCCCGGCAGAACCGGCCCCGGCGCCGCCCCCTCCACCCGGCCCGGATAGGCCGCCAGCACCCGCGCGGCGACGTCGAACCCGCCGCGGCGTGTCTCCGGCGTGGCGGCGCGGTGCTCCGGGCTGGTGAAGAAGGTGAGGTCTGCCTCCGGCGCCGTCACCCGCGCATTGGGGAAATAGGCCGCCCCCTGCTCCAGCAGGCCCAGGGCGTGGTCGCCGTGGAAATGGGTGAGCAGCACCCGGTCGATGCTGCCGGGCGTCAGGCCCAGGGCCTGAAGCGCCGGGCGCAGGAGGCCGTAGCCGCCGCCCCAGCCGGTGCCGGCCCCGGTGTCGATCAGCATCGTCTCGCCGCCGCCCCGCACCAGGAAACAGTGCACCGGAATGCGGAAGCTGGGGGTGCCCAGCGCCGCGATGGCCGCCGCCCGGGCCGCCTCCCCCTGCGGGTGCACCAGCACCTTGGCCGGGGCCTCGAACGTGCCGTCGAAGAGGGAAGTGACGGTGAAATCGCCCGCCTGTGCGGTGGTGTCGGCCATGGTCTGCCCTGTCTGCCTCCGGCGCCGGAGGATGCGGCCCGGGCGGGGCCAAGGGCCCCTCTCCTGTCTCTCCGGCCGCCGCACCCCGCGCGCGACGGCCCTCGTCATGCCCGGCGCGCGCTGGCATCCGCGCGGCCGGTCACACGCAGCCGTTGATGAACTCGATCTGCCGGGCGCGGAAGGCGCGGGCGATGTCGATGTCGAAGGCATCGAAGGCATGCACCCCACCGGGGTAGACCGCGAGCGCGGTGTCGATGCCCGCCCCGGCCCAGCGGGCGGAAAGCTGCAGCGTGTCGTCCAGCAGCGGGTCGGACGTGCCGACCTGGAACAGCGCCGGCGGCATGCCGGAAAGCCCGGCCAGCAGCGGCGAGGCCACGGGGTCGGAGCGCACCGCCACCTCCGGCATCACGTTGTCGATGAACCAGGCCACCGTGGGCGTGGAGAGCACCAGCTTGCGCGGCCCCCACAGCGCCATCGACGCGGTCATCCGCATGTCGAAGCAGCCGTAGTTGAACACCGCCCCGGACACCCGCGCCATGCGCCCCGCGTCGCGCAGCGCCACCAGCAGCGCGGCGGAGAGATGCCCGCCGGCCGATTCGCCGCCGATCACCACCGGCAGGTCCGGCCACTGGCCCCGCACCCAGTCGAAGGCCGCCAGGCAATCGTCCAGTTGCGCCGGCCACACGTGCTCCGGCGCCAGCCGATATTTCACCGACACCACCGTGAGCCCGGTTCCGGCCGCGATCGCCTGGTTCGGCAGGTCGAAATGCTCCGGGCTGCCGAGGGTCCAGCCCCCGCCGTGGATGTGCAGGAAGATGCCGCGCGGCTGGGGCGCCGGGCTGATGCGGACGCGGTTGCCGTTCGGCAGCTCCGTCCAGTCGGACCCGGGCAGCGGGCCGCGGATCGGGAAGATCCCCCGCCCCTCCTCCCGGGCCTTGCGGGTGACCTCCACGGGCACCTCGTGCGTGGCGGGCAGGTCGGCGAGTGTCGCCTCCAGCTCCGCGTTGAACCGCGCGGTCTCCTCCGAGACGGCGGCGGCATCGAAAAGCGCCGGGTCGAGCACCGGCTTCATGTCATGTGTGCGCATGAGTCGGATGCTAGTGCGGCGCGCGGCCCGTGCAAGGGCGGTGATCGCGGGCGGCCCATGTCGGCACCGCTCCGGCGTGGACCCGGCCGACAGCCGCCGCGCCGCCCTCTGGTCCCGGGCGCCCGTGCCGGCCGGGAATGCCCCGCCTCCCGGCCGTGGCACCCACCCGGTGGTCCGGGCTCCAGCCGGCCCCGGCCGGAGGCGCCGGCCTTCAGCCTCCGCGCCCCCCGGCACGGGCGCCGCGGCCCGTGCCCCTCAGGCGTCGCGGGTGCGCAGCAGGCGGGCGCGTGCCTTGGGAACCGAGCGCACTTCCACGCCGGTGAACACGTGCAAGGTGTTGAGATCCTTGTCGATCACCGCATGGTCCGACACCCAGCCCCCCATCACCAGATAGGTGCGGAGCAGCGGCGGCATGCGCTTCATCGCCAACTTCAGGTCCGGCTTGCGCAGCCCCAGGCGCGCGGCGAAGCGGAAGACGCGGGGCGCCTTCACCCGCGGCAGCCAGCGCTTGGGCGCGAGGTGCCGCTCGGCCAGCAGGGCGAAGGCGTCGTGGTATTCCTCCGCCTCGGTGCCGTGGAAACTGGAACAGCCGAACAGCAGCTCGACGCCGTTCTCCTCGACGAAGCCGGTCACCGCACCCCAGGCCACCCGCAGGATGTCCGGGTGCTGGACCGCCGGGTCCACGCAGAATCGCCCCATCTCCACCATCGGGCCGGTGTAGCTCTTCAGCGCCTCGAGGTCGTAATATTGTGCGGAGTAGGAGCGGCCGATTTCCGAGCCGTCACGCAGCGGCAGGATGCGGAAGCAGCACACGAGGCGCCCGTCGCGCGTGTCCTCCACCAGCACGTGGCGGCACACCCGGTCGAAATCGTCGGCGTCCAGCCCGGTCTCGCCCTCCGGGCCGGGGGCGGCGCGGAAACTGCGGTAACGCAATCGCTGCGCGGCCAGGATATCGGCCGCGTTCTCGGCAAAACGCGCGGCATACCTGGGCTTGCGGAAACCGGTCATGGCTGGTCCTCCTGTCCTGCACCGGCGATCCTGCACGAAGCTGGTGTCACAAGCGTGACTATTGCATTTTCGCGCGGCGTCGCCACATGGACGTGTCGTTCCCAGGCACAGAATCAATACCCGGAGGAGTCGAATGACCGAAACGACCGACAAGCTCATCAAGTCGGACGCGGAGTGGCGCGAGCAGCTCAGCGATCTGGCCTACCAGGTCACCCGTCAGAACGGCACCGAGCGCGCCTTCTCCCACCCCGGCTTTCCGAAGGGCACCGCCCTGTTCCGCTGCGTGTGCTGCGATGCGCCGCTGTTTGCCACCGACGCGAAATTCGAGTCCGGCTGCGGCTGGCCGAGCTTCTTCCAGCCGGTCTCCGACGATGTCGTGGTCGAGATCGAGGACAATTCCTGGTTCATGTCGCGCACGGAGATCCGCTGCGCGCGCTGCGACGCCCATCTGGGCCATGTCTTCAACGACGGCCCGCCGCCCACCGGCCTGCGCTACTGCCTCAACGGGGTGGCCCTGCGCCACGAGCCGGTCTGAGCCGGCCCGCCCTCCCGGCCCGCCGCACCGCGGACGCGGAGCGGCGCCGGGGCCCGGCGGATGCCGGCGCGTTACTGCAGCAGCGAGGAGGAGTTGAAGTTGAAGATGTTGCCCAAGAGCTGCTGGGCCACGTTCAGCTCCTTGCCGTAGGTCGGCGTGGTGCGGGTGACGAGGTCGATGACCTTGCCGTCCTCCAGGCCGAACTGCCGCACGTTCTGCACGGTGCCCTGATCGTCGAACAGCACCACGACCACGGTGCGGTCGATCACCTCCGGGGCGTAGAAGAGATATTCCTTCTCCGTGGAGCCCACGTAGTACCAGGCATCGCCGCTCACGAGGCCCTGGGTGCCCGGACGGCCGATCTTGGTGCGCACGGAACTCTTGGTGTCCTGGCCCGCCACGATGGCGCTCAGCTCTTCGGGCTTGGGAGCATATCCGTGCCCACGGTAGGTGGGACTGCAGCCGCTCACGGCCATGCAGCCCGCAACAGTGAGAACGAACAGCCCGTTGCGCAGCGTCATGGTCTCTCTCCCGGCAACCAAATTCCCTTGGTGACGTACCTTGCGGATAGTGTAAATTCAAGCCGTTCCCGCGGCGGCGCCCAACCGGCCCGCCGCCCAGGGTGATGTGAGGAGGACACCAATGCCGAAACACGCCAGGCGCCCTGACCTGCCCCCCGAAACTCCGGAAATGTCGCGCCCCGTGCGGCTGGACCGACTCGGGGCGTCGGAGCCCCGTACCTATACCGAGGTCGCCACGGATGCGGAGCGCCGCGCGCTGGCGCGGCTCTTCGATGCCCATTCGGTGGACAAGTTCCGCTTCACCGTGACGCTGACGCCGCTGGGAACCAGCGGCTGGGCGCTCGACGGCCTGCTGGAGGCGTCGATCATCCAGAGCTGCGTGCTCACCCTCGCCCCGGTGCCGGCGAAGCTGTCCGAGCCGATCCGGCGCCGGTTCCTGCCCGAGGGCACGCCGGTCGACCCGCAGATCGAGGATGAGGTCGAACCGCTGGAATCGGTGATCGATCTCGGCGGCGTCGCCATCGAGACCGCGGCGCTCGCGCTGGACCCCTATCCGCGCGCGCCCGGCGCCGGGCTGGAAACCTCCGCCGTTGCCCCGCCCGAGGCCGAGGCGGGAGACGAGGCGCGGCCGAATCCGTTCGCCCGTCTGGCCGAGCTGAAGCAGAAACTTGGGGACGGAAGCTGAAACACGGCAGAATCCGCTTGCAGACCCGGGCGTTTCCAGTATTTTCCGGCTCTCGTTTTTCCGGCTGGCACAGTCCCGGCCCGCACTCAGGTGCGCGGCGGGAACAGGTTCGGCCCCACCCGAGCGCCGCAAGGCCAGACACTGAGGTTGAGACATGGCTGTCCCACAAAACCGCAAGACCAGCTCCAAGCGTAACATGCGCCGTTCGCATGACGCCCTTGTGGCTTCCAATCCGAACGAATGCTCGAATTGCGGCGAGCTGAAGCGCCCGCACCATGTGTGCGGTTCCTGCGGCCACTACGATTCCAAGGAAGTGGTTGCCATTGTCGAGGAAGTCGATCTCGACGAAGACGCGGCGTAAGGCGACCTGGCGGAACAAGGGGTCTGCACAGCCCGTTTACCCAGGGCTGAAATGGGGGCAGAACCAGAGACATGACCCGCCAGATTGTTCTATCGATTGATGCGATGGGGGGCGACCGTGGCCCCGCCGTCGTCATCAGCGGCATGGCAAAGTCCGCCGCCAAGAATCCTGACATCAGGTTTCTTCTGCACGGCGATCCGCAGCAGCTTGAACCGCTGCTGCGCCGCCGGCCGGCTCTCGACCGCATCACGGAGATCCGCCCGTGCTCCGGCGTCATCGCCATGGGCGAAAAGCCCAGCCACGCGGTGCGCCACGGCAAGGGCAGCTCCATGTGGAACTGCGTCGACGCCGTCGCGAGGGGCGAAGCCGCCGTCGCGGTCTCCTGCGGCAACACCGGCGCGCTGATGGCGCTGTCCATGCTGCGGATGCGCCGCGCGCCGGGAATCGACAGGCCCGCCATCGCGGTGCTCTGGCCGTCGCGCAATCGCAGCGGCTACAACATCGTGCTCGACGTGGGCGCGGACGTGCGGGCCGATGCGGCCTCGCTCAGCCAGTACGCGATCATGGGCGCCGAATACGCCCGTGTCGGGCTGCACCTGGAGACGCCCCGTGTGGGGCTGCTCAACGTCGGCACCGAGGATCACAAGGGCGGCGCCGGCCGGCATGAGGCCAACGCCACCCTCGCGCGCATCGCCGAAGGCCCCAGCGCCGCCTTCACCTACCACGGCTTCGTGGAGGGCGGGGATATCACCGGCGACAAGGTTGACGTGATCGTGACCGACGGCTTCACCGGCAACATCGCGCTCAAGACCGCGGAGGGCACCGCAAGCCTCATCGGCTCGTTCCTCTCCGAGGGGTTCCGCGCCACCCTCCTGTCGCGCATCGCGGCCATCTTTGCCTTCAGGGCCCTGCAAAGGCTCAAGAAACGCATCGATCCGCGCCGGGTGAACGGCGGCGTGTTCCTGGGCCTGAACGGCGCGGTGGTGAAATCCCACGGCAGCGCGGATTCCACCGGTTTTTCCGCCGCCATCAAGCTTGCCTTCCGCATGGCGCAGGACGGGTTCGCGGAAAAAGTCGCCGCACGGGTTGCATCGGGCCTGCCCGGAAGCATAACTGCGCCCGGCGTCACAACCGGAGCAGGAACAGATAAATGAGCGTGACACGCGCGGTGACCATGGGCTGCGGGCACTACCTGCCGGTACGTGTTGTGGAGAATGCCGAGTTCGAGGCGACTCTCGACACCTCCGACCAGTGGATCCGTGAGCGCACCGGCATCGAGCGCCGCCATTTCGCCGCCGAGGGCGAGCTCACCTCCGATCTCGCGATCAAGGCCGCCTTCGCCGCGCTGGAGAACGCCGGCCTGACCGGCGCGGACATCGACGGCATCGTGCTCGCCACCGCCACGCCGGACGAGACCTTCCCCTCCACCGCCACCAAGGTGCAGACCGCCATCGGCATGACGGGCGGCTATGCCTTCGACGTCCAGGCCGTCTGCGCCGGGTTCATCTACGCGATGACCACCGCGAACGCGCTCATCGTCTCCGGCCAGGCCAAGACCATCATGGTGATCGGCGCCGAGACCTTCTCGCGCATCATGGACTGGTCCGACCGCGCCACCTGCGTGCTGTTCGGCGACGGCGCCGGCGCGGTGATCCTGCGCGCCGCGGAGGGGGACGGCACCGCGGCGGACCGCGGCGTGCTCTCCACCGATCTCAATTCGGACGGCCAGTTCCACGACCTGCTCTACGTCGACGGCGGCCCCTCCAGCACCGGCACCGCCGGCGTGCTGCGCATGGAGGGCCGGGAGGTGTTCCGCCACGCGGTCCACAAGCTCGCCGCCTCCGGGGAGACCGCGCTGGAGCGGGCCGGCCTCTCGGCCGCGGACGTGGACTGGATCGTCCCGCACCAGGCGAACCTGCGCATCATCCGCAAGACCGCGGAGAAGATGGGCGTGGGCATGGACCGCGTCGTCGTGACGGTGCAGGATCACGGCAATACCTCCGCTGCATCGATTCCCCTGGCGCTTTCGGTGGCGGCCGCAAGCGGCCAGATCGCCCGCGGCGACCTCCTGCTGATGGAAGCCATCGGCGGTGGCCTCGCCTGGGGGGCCGCAACGCTGCGCTGGTAGGCCCCGGCGACAAGGGTTTTCCGTGCTCCTTCAAGCCCTTGATATTGACTCTCAAAGCAGTTTCTCCCACGCTTTGCGCAGTTCCAGCCCCGGTCTGCGCACCAGGCCCTTCATGGGAGAGAGATTTTGAGCAGCAAGACCCTGACCCGAATGGACCTGAGTGAGGCGGTGTATCGCGAGGTCGGTCTCTCCCGCAACGAATCCGCCGTGCTGGTGGAGAGCGTGCTCGAGCACATGTCCGACGCGCTGGTGAAGGGAGAGACGGTCAAGATCTCCTCCTTCGGCACCTTCACCGTGCGCGCCAAGAGCGAGCGCATGGGCCGCAACCCCAAGACCGGTGAGGAGGTTCCGATCGAACCGCGCCGCGTGCTGGTCTTCCGCGCCTCTCACATCATGAAAGACCGGCTCAACCAGAGCCTCTGAGCTCACGGGCCCCCGGACAGACTATGAGCAAATCGCCCCAGGCGTTTCGGACCATCAGCGAGGTGTCGGAGGTTCTCGACATCCCCGCACACGTGCTGCGCTTCTGGGAGAGCCGCTTTCCGCAGCTCAAGCCGATGAAGAGCAACGGCGGCCGCCGCTATTACCGCCCCGAGGACGTGGACCTGCTGCGCGGCATCCGCGAACTGCTCTACGAGGACGGGATGACCATCAAGGGCGTCCAGAAGATCTTCCGCGAGCAGGGCGTGAAATCCGTGATGGTCCGCGGCCAGGACACGGTGGACGCCGAGGACGAGGAGGACGAGGACAGCCCCGCCCTGCTCGGCGACGATTTCACCTCCGCGCAGGACAGCGAGGACGGGCTCGACGACGAGGGCTCGATCTGGGATGATTCGGACATCGAACCGCTGGACAGCGGCTACGCCGCTCCGCCCCCGCCGCTGCCGCCCGCCCGGGTGCCGGATTACATGGCCGAGGACGAGCGCACCGGGGACGACGATTTCCCCGACACCTCCGCCCCGGAGCCGGAGCCCGATGATGCCCCCGGGCCCGGCAGCGCGCCGGAACCCGCCCCTGCCGCCCGCCCCGCGCCCGCGGCGCACGGCCGGCCGACAGAGCCCCTTCAGGCGGCCGCGCTGCTGCGCCCGGAGCCTGTGACACAGATGCGCCCGGAGCCCGCCCGCCCGGAGGCGGCCGGCCACGGGCACGCGCAGCCCCCTGCCCCCGCCAGCCCCCCGCCTGCCGCCCGGCGCGCGCCGGAGACCGGGTCGCACGCCCCTGCCCAGGACCGTCCGGAAGCCGGCGGGCGCGCGGCGCGCGACGCCGCTGTGCGGCGCGCGATCACCCATCTCGAGACCATCCGCGACCGCATTCTGCGCGCTCTGGACGAGGAGTGAACTTCCCGCTTGCACCCCCCGCGGAAGGCTTATAGAAGCTCCGTCAGTCGGGCCGTGGCGCAGCTTGGTAGCGCGCTTGCATGGGGCGCAAGAGGTCGTGAGTTCGAATCTCGCCGGCCCGACCATCAGAAAAAACGCCGGTGCCCCAGGGTGCCGGCGTTTTCGTATCGCGGCGGGCCGCGGCGCCGGGGGCGGCGTGCCCCCCGCGCCCCGACAGGCGGCAGGGGCGGGCCCGGGCAGTGCCTGCCGGGTCTTGCCGGCAGCCGCCGGCGCGGACATTCGAGGCCCGACGCGGGCCGGACGCAGGCCGGCGGCGGCGGTGCCCGTTCGCCGGGAAAACCGGGAGAGAGCGGGATGAGCGCAAGCGCAGGCGCATTGCCGTCACAGGCCATCGAGGCGCTCGTCGCCTCCGGTGCGATCCGGGCAGACGTGCCCGTGAGCGGCACGCTCGTCCAGCCCGCCAGCCTCGATCTGCGCCTCGGCACCGTGGCTTACCGGGTGCGGGCCTCCTTCCTCGCCGGTGCCGGCCGCCGGGTCTCCGAGCGGCTGGAAGAGTTCCACATGCACCGGATCGACCTCACCCAGGGCGCCGTTCTGGAAACCGGCTGCGTCTACCTCGTGCCGCTGATGGAGAGCCTCGCCCTGCCCGCCGACATCTCGGCGGTGGCCAACGCGAAGAGCTCCACCGGCCGGCTGGACCTGTTCACCCGGCTGATCTGCGACAACGGCACCGAGTTCGACCGCATCGAGCCCGGCTACACCGGCCCGCTCTGGGCCGAGATATCCCCCCGCAGCTTCTCGGTCCTGGTGCGCCCCGGCCAGCGGCTGAACCAGATCCGCTTCCGCCGGGCCTCCGGCGCGCTCTCCGACGACGCGCTGCGCGCCCTGCACGCCGCGAGCCCGCTGGTGGACGGCACGCCGCGCATCGACGGCGGCCTGGGCTTCTCGGTCGACCTGATGCCGCCCGAGGGCCAGCCCGCCGGCTACCGCGCCAAGCCGCATTCCGGGCTGATCGACCTCGATCTCATCGGCCATTACCCGGTGTCGGATTTCTGGGAACCGGTGTTCCCGCGCCGCGGCGGCGGCATCATCCTGGACCCCGGTGCCTTCTACATCCTGGTGAGCCGCGAGGCCGTGCACGTGCCACCCGACCATGCCGCCGAGATGGCGCCCTACATCGCGATGGTCGGTGAATTCCGGGTGCATTACGCGGGGTTCTTCGACCCCGGCTTCGGCCATGCCGCCGCCGGCGGGGCCGGCTCACGCGGGGTTCTGGAAGTGCGCTGCCATGAGAGCCCCTTCGCGCTGGAGCACGGGCAGATCGTCGGTCGGCTGGTCTACGAGCGCATGGCCGAGCTGCCGGAGATCCTCTACGGCTCCGGCCTCGGGTCCAACTACCAGGGCCAGGGGCTGAAGCTCGCGAAGCACTTCAAGGCGCCCTGAGCGGCCGCCGGCGCGCGCGCCCATCTCGCGCCCCCGCCGTTCATCGGCCGCGCCCCGCCCTGCCACGGGGCGACGGAGACAGCCCCTGCGGCTCTGCGTCCTCGCCGGGGCTGCACAGGATCCTGCCGCGGCGCGGCCAGCGCTCCGCTCCCGGCCCCACGCATCTTCTCGGGCGGTCAGCCCCGTCCGCAACCGGCCCTGTGATGTTGCCCTGTTGCCCCCGGGTGCGCACACGCCGCGTCCGGGTGACCCACCGGACCGCATCCGCCCCGGCTGCTCCGCACAAGGAACCTCGCCGCCCCACGCATGTGCCGCCGCTCACCGTCGGGAGGGCGTGTTGGCGGTGTCGGAGGCAAAGCGGCCGTCGCCCGGGGCTTCTCCACAAAGCGCTCCGCGCTGGCGTAGCCGTGCCCGCCAGAGGTTCTGGCACGGCCCTGCCCGCCTTGTGTCTGCAAGGAGAGCATCAGGGCAGCCCGGGGATCGGGCGGCGGGAGACCGGCCACCGGATCGCGGCGCCCGGTCCGCCCTCACCGGGGGGGAAATGGGCCGCTCAGGGCGGCACCCGCCCGGCGGGCCTGCGGCGACTGTGCGCCTTCGCCGGCGGCAGCGGGAGGCGGCGGCGGCACGCCGGGGGTCAGTCCTCCTGCCAGTCCGCGACAAGTGCGAGGAAGGCGGCCCCGAAGCGCTCCAGCTTCTGCTCCGTCATGCCGTTCACCCGGGCGAGGTCGGAGAGGTTGCGCGGCCGGGTCTCCGCGATGCGCGCCAGCGTGGTGGTCTGGCAGGAGAGGAACTTGTCCAGCCCCTCCTCGCCGCGCGCCAGGCGCACCTGGGCCTCGTGCAGGGCGTCGAAGAGCGAGTTGGCGCCGGAGCGGGCCAGCTTCATCCGGGCCGGGTGCGGGCGTGCCACGGTCTCCCCCGCGATCACGGAGAGGAACTCGGTGCCGTAGCGCTCCAGCTTCTTCGCGCCCACACCGGAGATCCGCGCCATCTCGTCCAGGGTGGCGGGCTTGCGCGTCGCCATCTCGATCAGGGTCGCGTCGGGGAACACCACGTAGGCGGGGGCGCGCTGTGCCTCGGCAAGCTGCCGGCGCTTCGATTTCAGGGCGGAGAACAGCGCCTCGTCCGCCTCCTCGACCATGGCGCGCGGCAGGCGCTCGGGCCGGTCGGCGCGCAGGATGGTCTCGCGGCGCAGCTGCACCGGAACCTCCCCGCGCAGCACCGGGCGGGCGGCGGCGGTGAGGCCGAGCGCGCCGTGCCGCGCCGGGTTGGCCCGCACCAGGTCATGCGCCGCCATCTGGCGGAAGATCGTGCGCCAGGCGGACTTGGAGAAATCCTGCCCCACCCCGAAGGTCGGCAGCTTGTCATGGCCCCATTGGGTGATCTTGGCGTTGCTCTCGCCGCGCAGCACGGCGATCAGGTGCTCGGCGCCGAAGCGCTCCTCGGTGCGCAGCATCGCCGAAAGCGCCTTGCGCACCGCCTCCGTGCCATCGAACAGCATGCCGGGCGCGCGGCACAGGTCGCAGTTGCCGCAGGGCGGCGCGCCGCTCTCGCCGAAATAGGCCAGCAGGGTCTGACGGCGGCAGACCGGGGCCTCGGCCAGTGCCAGCAGCGCGTTCAGCCGGGCATGGTCGGCCTGCTTGCGCTCCGGCGGGGCCACGCCCTCGTCGATCTGGGTGCGGCGCAGGCGGATGTCGTCCATGCCGAACAGGGTCAGGGTCTCGGCCGGGGCGCCGTCGCGCCCGGCGCGGCCGATTTCCTGGTAATAGGCCTCCACGGACTTCGGCAGGTCGGCATGGGCCACGAAGCGGATGTCCGGCTTGTCCACCCCCATGCCGAAGGCGACGGTGGCGCAGATGATCAGCCCGTCCTCGCGCTGGAAGGCGGTTTCCACGTCGCGGCGCGTGTCCGGCGCCAGCCCGGCATGATAGGCCATCGCCGCGCGCCCGCTGCCGCGCAGCGCATCGGCCAGGGCCTCGGTCTTCGAGCGGCTGGAACAGTAGATGATGCCGGCGCGGTCCGGCCGGGCGGCCACGTAGCCGAGGATCTGCTCGCGCGGCTTCTGCTTCGGCTCGAAGGCGAGGTAGAGGTTCGGCCGGTCGAAGCCGCGCAGGAACACCTCCGGTTCCGCGTCGAACAGCCGGGTGATGATCTCGGCCCGTGTGTCCTCGTCCGCCGTGGCGGTGAAGGCCGCGACCTGCACCCCGAGCGCGCGGCGCAGCTCGCCGATGCGCAGGTAGTCCGGCCGGAAGTCATGCCCCCACTGGCTCACGCAATGCGCCTCGTCCACCGCAAGCAGGGTGACGTTGATCCGCCGCAGCAGCCGTTCCGCCCCGGAGAGGCGCTCCGGCGCCATGTAGAGCAGCTTCAACCGGCCCTCGTCGAGGGCGGCGAAGACCTCCTCCGTCTCCTCCGGCGTGTTGGCGGAGGTGAGGGCGCCCGCCTCCACCCCGTTCTCGCGCAGCGCCCGCACCTGGTCGCGCATCAGCGCGATGAGCGGGGAGATGACCACGGTGACCCCCTCGCGCATCAGCGCGGGAAGCTGGTAGCACAGCGACTTGCCGCCGCCGGTGGGCATGATGGCAAGGACATTCCGGCCCGCCGTCACGCTCTCCACGATCTCGCCCTGTCCGGGGCGGAAGCTCTCGAAACCGAACACCGAGGCGAGAAGGTCCGGGGCGCGGGGCTCAGGGGCGGAAGAGGTCATGCGGGGGTCCGTCCGTCGAAATCTGCCGGGGGCGCGGGGCGTGGCGCCGGGGCATCCCCCGAAATGCGAGGACCGGCCGCGGGGGGCCGGTCCGTC
This sequence comes from Paroceanicella profunda, assembly GCF_005887635.2. Classification (GTDB taxonomy): domain Bacteria; phylum Pseudomonadota; class Alphaproteobacteria; order Rhodobacterales; family Rhodobacteraceae; genus Paroceanicella; species Paroceanicella profunda. The sequence goes on from NZ_CP040818.1 coordinate 3,861,572, forward strand.
GTTCTGGCAAGGCCGCGTGGGCGCCGTGGGGCGCTCAGCTGTTGACCACGTCCTTGAGAGCCTTCGCGATCACGACCTTCACGGCGCGATCTGCCGGCTTCTCGATCTGCTCGCCCGTCGACGGGTTGCGGACGGTGCGGGCCGGGCGTTCGCGGCATGCGAACTTGCCGAGGCCGGGAAGCGTCACCGCGCCACCGTTCTCGACCTCACCCGCGACAATGGCGGCGAGGGCGTCGAGCGTCCGGTTGGCGACCGCCTTGTCGATGCTGGCCGCTTCCGAAAGCGAAGCGACGAGCTGGGTTTTGGTCATCGGTTTCTGTGACATGATAACTGCTCCTGTCTTGTCAGTCGGAATCGGTTTAATCTGATCTTTCCGACAGGAACAATCCCTTTCCGCCCTGAAGCCCCTGCTCAGATTGAAAAACTGGTGCCGCAGCCGCAGGACGAAGTGGCATTGGGATTTTCAACCGTAAATCGCGCGCCGATCAGCTCCTCGGTGAAGTCGATCACCGCTCCGGAGAGGAAGGGAAGCGAGGCCGGGTCGATCACCACGCGGGTGCCGGAGCGTTCCAGAACGAGGTCGTCGTTCTGCGGGGCCTGTTCGAGGCGGAAGTCGTACTGGAAGCCCGAACAGCCGCCACCCTCCACGGCCACGCGCAGCAGCGGGGCGTTGAGTTCCTCGAGGCGGGCGAAGGCCCGGTCGGTCACTTTCGGAGGCAGGGCAAGGTCCATGTCTTTGCGCCTTCAATGATATGTTGTATCCCGAATTTATGGTCTACCCGCCCCGCCTGCAAGTGAGGACACCGAATGCCCGCGCCTTTTGCCTCCGACCCCGCCGCCAGCCGGGGCAGGCTCCATGCCGAAGACCCCTCCGCCCACCGCTCGCCCTTCCAGCGCGACCGGGACCGGATCATCCATTCCTCCGCCTTCCGGCGGCTCAAGCACAAGACCCAGGTCTTCGTGGAGCACGAGGGGGATTATTTCCGCACCCGCCTCACCCATTCCATCGAGGTGGCGCAGGTGGCGCGGACCATCGCGCGCACGCTGCGGCTCAACGAAGACCTGACGGAGGCGGTGGCGCTGGCGCATGACCTCGGCCACACCCCCTTCGGCCACACCGGCGAGGACGCGCTGGCCGAGATGATGGCGCCCTGGGGCGGCTTCGACCACAACGCCCAGGCGGTGAAGATCGTCACCGCGCTGGAGCAGCATTACGCCGAGCATGACGGGCTCAACCTCACCTGGGAGACGCTGGAGGGCATCGCCAAGCACAACGGGCCGGTGAAGCGCCCGCCCTTCGCGCTGGCCGAGTACAACGCCATCCATGATCTCGAGCTCTCCACCCACGCGAGCGCGGAGGCGCAGGTGGCCGCCCTTTCCGACGACATCGCCTACAACAACCACGACCTGATGGACGGGCTGCGCGCCGGGCTGTTCCTGGAGGAGGAGATCCGCGAGCTGCCGGTGATCGGGCGCTGCTTCGACATCGTGGACAGCCGCTGGCCCGGGCTGGACCCGACGCGCCGCCAGCACGAGGCGCTGCGGCGGGTGTTCGGCGTGATGGTCGAGGACGTGCTGCGCGAGAGCGCGCAGATTCTGGAGCGCTCCGGCGCCCGCAGCCCGGAGGACATCCGCGCCCTCGACTACCAGGTGGTCCGCTTCTCCCGCCCGCTCTGGGAGGACCTGAAGATCATCCGCAAGTTCTTCTTCGACAACATGTACCGCCACTGGCAGGTGCGCCGCATGCGCCGCAAGGCCTCGATCGTGGTGAAGGACCTGTTCACCATCTTCCTGGAGGATACCGGGATGCTGCCCGACGAATGGCGCCGGGCGGCGAATTTCGCCGGCGAGGGCGTGGGGCGGGCGCGTGTCGTCTCCGACTACATCGCCGGCATGACCGACCGCTTCGCCCTGCAGGAGCACCGCAAGATCATGGACCCGAGCGAACGCGGCTGAGCGGCGCCCGCCCGCCCCGGGCGAGCGGCCCACGGCTGCCTGCGCCCGGGCGAGAAGCGCCAAGCCCCCCGTCGCCCCGCGCGCCCCGGGGGAACGCCCGCCTCGCCGAGGGGCTTCGCCCCGCAGCTCCGCGGCCGTGGCGAAGGCCTCTCCGGGCCTCCGCCGGCGCGGATGTCGGTCGGCCCGCCCCCTTCCTTGCCCGGCATGGCCGATCCGACAGCGGGTTCCCGGCTCAGCCCTTCCGCCCGGGCGACCAGCCCGGGCCGCGCCCGACCCTCCCCCCGGGAGGGCGCGATGGCGATGCCGGGCACCGCACAGCCCTCGTCCGGGGCTTTCGAGATAAATCGCCCACCACAAGCGAGGGCCGCGCCCACCCAGGGTCGGGCGCGGCCCTTCGCGCCTTGCTCAACCCGGGGACCCGCACCCGGCCCCGCTCCCCCGGTGGAGCAGGGGCCGATTCAATCCGGTATCCTGGATGATCCGGGCCGCCTCGGGATGGGAAGTGCCGGGCCACCCTCGCCCTCCGGGCCGGCCCACGTCGCCGCCACCAGCCCTCTTTGCGCGCAGTGCTCATCCCAGGTCTCACCCGGGCGGCATGCCCGGCCCGCACCCGACCTCTCACCGGAAGGCGCGATGAGCATGTCCTGCGCATCTCGCACAATGCCGATGCTTCGAGGTCCCGGGCGCACGCGCCCACCGGGACCGGCCGCGGCCCTGCGCGCGACGCGTGCCCCGGCCAGCCCACCGCCCCCGCGGCCAAACCGCTGTGGCGGGGCAGGCGACCATGTGGTATTCGCCGTTCCGAACCAGAATACGGACGCCGCAGATGAACCTTTTCGCCGATATCAGGACCCTCGTCCTCGACAGCCTCGCCACACTTGCCGCGCAGGGCACCCTGCCTCCGGGGATGGACCTCGGCAATGTCACGGTCGAGCCGCCCCGAGACCCGGCGCATGGCGACATGGCGACCAACGCGGCCATGGTGCTGGCCAAGCCCGCCGGGAAGAAGCCGCGCGAGATTGCCGATGCGCTCGCCGCCCTGCTGGCCTCGGACGCGCGCATCGCCTCCGCCGAGGTGGCGGGCCCGGGCTTCCTGAACCTGCGCCTCGCGCCCGGGGTCTGGACCTCCGTGATCCCGGCGGCGCTGGCGGCGGGGGCCGATTTCGGCCGGTCCGCCATGGGCGGCGGGCTGAAGGTGAACGTGGAATACGTCTCGGCGAACCCCACCGGGCCGCTGCACGTGGGCCACACCCGCGGCGCGGTGTTCGGCGACGCGCTGGCCGCGCTGCTGGATTTCGCCGGATACGCCGTCACCCGCGAGTATTACGTGAACGATGGCGGCGCCCAGGTCGACGTGCTCGCCCGCTCCGCCTATGAGCGCTACCGCGAGGCGAACGGGCTGGAACCGAAGATCGCCGACGGGCTCTACCCCGGCGACTACCTGGTGCCCGTGGGCCAGGCGCTGAAGGACAAGTACGGCGACAGCCTGATCGACCGCCCGGAAGAGGACTGGCTGGAGGACATCCGCCTCTTCGCCACCGAGGCGATGATGGACATGATCCGCGCCGACCTCGCCGCCCTCGGCGTGACCATGGACAGCTTCTTCTCCGAGAAGTCGCTCTACGGCACCGGCCGCATCGAGGCGGCGCTGGCCGACCTCGAGTCCAAGGGCCTGATCTACGAGGGCGTTCTGGAGCCCCCGAAGGGCAAGACCCCGGAGGACTGGGAGCCGCGCGAGCAGACCCTGTTCCGCTCCACCCTGCACGGCGACGACGTGGACCGGCCGGTGAAGAAATCCGACGGCGCCTGGACCTATTTCGCCCCCGACATCGCCTATCACTACGACAAGGTCACCCGCGGCTTCGACCTGCTGATCGACGTCTTCGGCGCGGATCACGGCGGCTACGTGAAGCGCATGAAGGCGGCGGTCTCCGCCCTGTCCGGCGGGCGCGTGCCGCTCGACGTGAAGCTGTGCCAGCTGGTCAAGCTCTACAAGAACGGCGAGCCGTTCAAGATGTCCAAGCGCGCCGGCACCTTCGTCACCCTGCGCGACGTGATCGACGAGGTGGGCCCGGACGTCACCCGCTTCACCATGCTCACCCGCAAGAACGACGCGGCGCTGGACTTCGACTTCGCCAAGGCGCTGGAGCAGTCCAAGGACAACCCGGTGTTCTACGTGCAATACGCCCATGCCCGGGTGCACTCGGTGATGGCGCGCGCCGCCGAGGCCGGCATCCCGACCGATGCGCAGGCCATCGCGGGCGCCGATCTCTCGCTGCTGGCAGACGCCGCCGAGCAGGGGCTGGCGGCCAAGCTCGCCGAATGGCCCCGCATCGTGGAGGCCGCGGCCGGCGCGCATGAGCCGCACCGCATCGCCTTCTACCTCTACGATCTCGCCTCGGACCTGCACGGGCTGTGGAACCGCGGCACCGACGACCCCTCGCTGCGGTTTGTGCAGGAAAGCAACATTCCTGCATCACTTGCGCGCCTGGCCCTGATTCGTGCCGTGGCTGTTGTGATTGCCGCCGGTCTTGGTATTCTTGGCGTCACCCCGGTTCAGGAAATGCGCTAGAGGCAGCGTACGGGGCGGTCGGACACACGCAAGAGCGCTGGTCCATGGTGCCACCCGGCGCCGGGATCGCGCAAATCAGCGGGGCGACTGCCCGAATTCCCGGGGTTTGATGCAGGCAGGCCACAGGAGTTGTGTGGCGAAAACAGGCGATGGACCCCGATGCAGGACCCGTACGATTCCCGTCCCGACGATTCGGACCGAGGCCGCCGCGGCCTCACCGGTGCCGCCGGCAAATGGCTTGGCGCAGTTCTCTCGATCGCGATTCTCGGTGGCGTCGGGGTCTGGACCTACCGGCTGGGGGAGCGTGACGCCTCCGCCGTTCCGGTGATCCTGGCCATGGAAGGCCCCGCCAAGGTGCAGCCCGATGACCCGGGCGGCCTGCAGGCCGAGTTCCAGGGCCTCTCGGTGAACGAGGTGATGCGCGGCGAGCCGCCCTCGCACCGCCCCGAGGAGGTGACCCTCGCCCCCGCCCCGGCCGAGCCGACCAAGGACGACCTTTCGGTCTCCGAGCTTCTGCCCGAGTTCGCCCGCCAGCCCGCGGCCGCGCGCGGCACCTCCGCCGCCGCCCCGGCCAGCCGCAGCGTGGCGGCCGCATCTCCCGTGCAGGTGGAGGCCGCCGAACTCTCCCCCGACGCGGAGGAGGAGGAGGACGCGCTCTCCTCCGACACCACCGACGAGATGACCGAGGCCAGCCTGCCCGGCACCGCCCCGGCCCCGGCCCCGCAGGCTGACAGCGACAGCGCGTCGGACGAGCCTCTCGGCTCCGACAGCCAGTTCGCCCTGTCGCGTTCCGCCAGCCCGCGCCAGCGCCCGGCCGACCTGCGCATGGCCGCCGCCACCCCGCAGCAGACCGCGCCGGAGCCGACACCGGTTGCAGCCAGCCCGGCGCAGGCGCCCGCGCCGGCCGCCGTGGCCTCCGAGCTTCCCAAGGGCACGATGATGATCCAGCTCGGCGCCTTCGATTCCGCGGATGTCGCCCGCTCGGAGTGGTCGCGGCTCAGCGCGCAGCACGCCGACCTGCTGGGCAAGCGCCAGCTGGTGATCCAGCGCACCGTCTCCTCCGGGCGGGTGTTCTACCGGCTGCGCGCCGCGGGTTTCGACGATCTCGCCGCCGCCCGCGCCACCTGCGCCGCGCTCACCGCGCGCGGGCCGGCCTGCATCCCGGCCCGGCAGGACTGAGCCGGATGGCCCGCGCCGCGATTCTCGGGTGCCTCGGCCCCACGCTCACGCCCGGCGAGACGGCCTTCCTGCGCGATGCCGACCCCTGGGGCTTCATCCTCTTCGCCCGCAACGTGGAGAGCCCGGCCCAGGTGGCGGCCCTCGTCAGCGCCCTGCGCGAGACGGTGGGGCGCCGCGCGCCGGTGCTGATCGACCAGGAGGGCGGCCGCGTGGCCCGGCTGCGCCCGCCGCACTGGCGCGGCTGGCAGCCGGTGGCCGACATGATCGGCGCGCTGGAGGAGGAGGCCGACATCCTCGAGGCGCTCACCCTGCGCTACCGGCTCATCGCACATGAACTGCACGCCCTGGGCATCGACGTGAACTGCGCGCCGCTGCTCGACGTGCCGCAGCCCGGCGCGCATGACGTGATCGGCAACCGCGCCATCGGCACGGAGCCCGCGCATATCGCCCTGCGCGGCCGCGAGATCGCCGAGGCGCTGCGCGCCGGCGGGGTGCTGCCGGTGATCAAGCACATTCCCGGGCACGGGCGCGGCATGGCCGACAGCCATCTCGCCCTGCCCTCGGCGGAGGCCGATGCCGCCACGCTGCGCGCGGTGGACTTCCTGCCGTTCCGCGCCCTGCGCGACCAGGCGCTGGGGATGACCGCGCACATGGTCTACCCCGCCATCGACCCCGAGCGCTGCGCCACCCTCTCGCCGGAGGTGATCGCGGTGATCCGCGGCGAGATCGGCTTCGACGGGCTGCTGATGACCGATGACCTGTCGATGAAGGCGCTCACGGGCAGTTTCGGCGCGCGCACGCGCGACGCCCTTGCCGCGGGCTGCGACGTGGTCCTGCACTGCAACGGCGATCCGGAGGAGATGCGCGCGGTGATGGCCGCCTGCCCGGAGCTCTCCGGCACAGCCCTTGCGCGCGCGGAACGGGCCGAGGCGGCGCGCCGCGCCCCTGCCCCGTTCGACGTGGCCGCGGCCGATGCGCGGTTCGCCGCCCTTGCCGGAGCCGCGCTGCATGCCTGAGGACATCCCCGATTTCGCCGCCCCCGGCGCGGCGGGGGAGGCCAGCGTCGCCGAGCGCATGGCCGCGGAGGCGCTGCTGGTCGACGTGGACGGGTTCGAGGGGCCGCTGGACCTGCTGCTCACCCTCGCGCGCACCCAGAAGGTGGACCTGCGCCGGGTGTCGATCCTGGGCCTGGCGGAACAATACCTGGGCTTCGTCTCGGCGGCGAAGCGCCTGCGCATCGAGCTTGCGGCGGATTACCTGGTGATGGCGGCCTGGCTCGCCTTCCTGAAATCGCGCCTGCTGCTACCGCCGGACCCGGAGGCCGAGGGCCCCTCGGGCGAGGAACTGGCCGCGCATCTCGCCTACCAGCTGGAGCGGCTGGAGGCGATGCGCCGGGCCGCCGCGCGGCTGATGGGGCGCGACCAGCTGGGGCGCGACCGGTTCGCGCGCGGCATGTCCCAGTCCATTACCCTGAAGCGGCAGGTGATCTACGACGCCTCGCTCATCGACCTGCTGCAGGCCTATGCCCGGGTGAAGACCCGGGACGAGTACGAGCCCCTGCACGTGAAGCGCGGCGTGGTCTACACCATGGAACAGGCGCTGGAGCGGTTGCGCGGGCTGATCCCGCAGGCGGTGGACTGGGGCCTGCTGGAGGCGTTCCTGCCCGAGGGCTGGCGGCTGGACCCGGAAAAGCGCCGCACGGCCACCGCCGCCACCTTCGCCGCCATGCTGGAGCTGGTGAAGGACGGCCGCGCCGAGATCCGCCAGGAGGCGCTGTTCGCGCCCATCATGGTGCGCTCCATCCGCCGGGACGCGGATGTCTGAGGAGCAGCCGGCGCCGGAGCAGGCACCGAGCCTGTTCGAGGCCCCGCCGCCGGGCGAGCAGGAGCGGATGGTGGAGGCCATCCTCTTCGCCTCCGCCCAGCCGCTGAGCGAGCGCGACATCGCCGACCGCCTGCCGCATGGCTGCGCCGTGCGCGAGGCGCTGGACGCGCTGCGCGCCCGCTACCGCGACCGGGGCGTGCAGCTGGCCCGGGTGGGCGAGGCCTGGGCCTTCCGCACCGCGCCGGACCTCGGCTTCCTGATGCACAAGGAGGCGGTGGAGACCCGCCGCCTGTCGCGCGCCGCGATCGAGACGCTGGCCATCATCGCCTATCACCAGCCGGTGACGCGCGCGGAGATTGAGGAGATCCGCGGTGTGTCGGTGTCCCGCGGGACGCTGGACCTGCTGATGGAACTGGAATGGGTGCGCATCGGCCGGCGGCGGATGACGCCCGGCCGGCCGGTGACCTTCATCGTGACCCCGGTGTTCCTGGACCATTTCGGGCTGGAGAGCCCGCGCGACCTGCCGGGGATCCGCGAGTTGCGCGACGCAGGGCTGCTGGACAACCGCCCGCCGCCCGGTCAGGGCTTCAGCCTGGGGACCGGCGACGACGCGGAAAGCGGCCCGGAGGAGGACCCGGAGGACGTCCCGGACCGCGGCCAGGACGACATGTTCGACTGACCCCGGCCGTGGCACCGCCTCCGGGGCCGGCGCCTCGGGGGGCATCGAGCCCCCGCTCGGCGCCCGGCACAGGACGCGCACGCGCGCCCTGCGCCCCGCCCGGCCCCGGCGGGGCTTGCCCTGCCCGGCCGCGCCGCCTAGAGCAGGGGCAGCGCCCCGACCCGGGCGCACAACCGGTGACGGGAGGAACAGGCCGATGCGCATCGCAAGCTACAACATCAACGGCGTGAAGGCCCGGATCACCGCCCTCACCCGCTGGCTGGAGGCCCAGACGCCGGATGTCGTCGTGCTGCAGGAGATCAAGTCGGTGGACGAGGGCTTCCCGCGCGAGGCCATCGAGGACCTTGGCTACAATGTCGAGACCCATGGCCAGAAGGGTTTCAACGGCGTCGCCATCCTGTCGCGCAGCCCGCTGGAGGACGTGACGCGCGGCCTTCCGGGCGACGAGGCGGACGAGCAGGCGCGCTGGATCGAGGCGACGGTGGTCGGACCGAAGGACGCGCTGCGCGTCTGCGGCCTGTACCTGCCCAACGGCAACCCGGCGCCGGGCCCGAAATACGACTACAAGCTGGCCTGGATGGCGCGGATGCGCACCCGGGCGCAGGAGCTGCTCGCCGCCGAGGAGCCGGCACTGATGGCCGGGGACTACAACATCATCCCCCAGGCCGAGGACGCCGCGAAGCCGGAGGCCTGGGCCGAGGACGCGCTGTTCCTGCCGGACTCGCGCGCCGCCTTCCGCCGCATCCAGACGCTGGGCTTCACCGACGCCTACCGCGCGCTGCACCCCGGCGCGGGCGCCTACACGTTCTGGGACTACCAGGCCGGCGCCTGGCAGAAGAACAACGGCATCCGTATCGACCACATCCTGCTCAGCCCGCAGGCCGCCGACCGGCTGACCGCCAGTGGCATCGACCGGGACGAGCGGGCCGGAGACAAGCCCTCCGACCACGTGCCGATCTGGTGCGATCTGGACATCTGACGCGCCAGCGCCGGGGAGCGGACCGCCCGGCAGGCATCCGTGCCCGATCTTGCGGGCTCACGGCTCACGGCTCACGGCTCACGGCTCACGGCTCACGGCTCACGGCTCACGGCTCACGGCTCACGGCTCACGGCTCACGGCTCACGGCTCACGGCTCACGGCTCACGGCTCACGGCTCACGGCTCACGGCTCACGGCTCACGGCTCACGGCTCACGGCTCACGGCTCACGGCTCACGAAGCAATCCCCCTCCCTGTCAGGAGCGCAAGCGGAAACCGACAGGGACCTGCCTGCATCGGCCCCTGCACCCTGCACCCTGCACCCTGCACCCTGCACCCTGCACCCTGCACCCTGCACCCTGCACCCTGCACCCTGCACCCTGCACCCTGCACCCTGCACCCTGCACCCTGCACCCTGCACCCTGCACCCTGCACCCTGCACCCTGCACCCTGCACCCTGCACCCTGCACCCTGCACCCTGCACGGGAGAAGCGTGCTCCGCCCGGTCGGGCCGCAAGAAGAATTTCAGTCGGCCGGGGAGATCAGGGCCAGCCGCGGGCGGGCGGCCCGCCGGACGCGGAGCCGCGTCCATGCCATCCGCGTGCAGGCACTGCGTGGCGGTGCCGGGAGACGCGGTCTCCGCCTGCTCCGGGCGCGGCGCGCCCCGCCGGCCCGCTTGCGGGACGGCACGGCCCAACGCGGAGGCAATCGCCGCGCGGATGCGCGGCCTTCGCCGGAGGGGCGGGAGGCCCCCGCCCGTGATGCCGTGCAGGCAGGGCATGGGCTGCCGTGGGCGCGGGCGGGATCCGACAATCCCGGGTGAGCGGATCGCGGCCCGGCCCGGGACAACCCTGCGCCATGGCGCGCCCGCTCTCCGGGCCAGGGCGCGGTGTCCCACGTTCCCAGCGCGCGCCGGGCCTGATCGGGAGGGGAACCCGATGTCGCAAGCCTTCATTTTGGGATTGCGATGGACGGGGCTGTGGCCCGACAGTCATGGTCAAGAAAACCGAAAACGCCGGCGCACCGCCGCGACCCCCGACAGGAGATGCCCCATGACTGACCTGCTGTCCCGAACCGTGTCCGCAGCAGCGCGCCGACAGGCGCACCGGCTGGCCTGCACCGCCGCCATCGCCGCCCTGTTCTCCGCCGGGCCCGGCATGGCCGAGATGATGACCGAGCTGGGGGAGCCGGAAGCTGCTGTGAGCATCGTCGCCTGGCCCGGCTACATCGAGCGCGGCGAGACCGATGCCGCCTATGACTGGGTGAGCGCCTTCGAGAAGGAGACCGGCTGCATGGTCTCGGTGAAGACCGCCAACACCTCCGACGAGATGGTGGCGCTGATGAACGAGGGCGGCTTCGACCTGGTGACCGCCTCCGGCGACGCCTCGCTGCGGCTGGTGGCGGGCAAGCGCGTGCAGGAGGTGAACCCGGAGCTCATCCCCTCCTGGTCCAGCCTCGACGAGCGGCTGAAGGATGCGCCCTGGCACACCGTAGAGGGCCGGCACTACGGCGTGCCCTACCAGTGGGGCCCCAACGTGCTGATGTACAACACCGAGGTCTTCCCCGAGGCCCCCACCAGCTGGAACGTGGTGTTCGAGCCGATGGACCTGCCGGACGGCAAGCCGAACGAGGGCCGGGTGCAGGCCTATGACGGGCCGATCCACATCGCCGACGCGGCGAACTACCTGATGGCGCACAAGCCGGAGCTGGGCATCACATCGCCCTACGCGCTCACCGAGGACCAGTACCAGGCGGCGCTGGAGCTCTTGCGCACCCAGCGCACGCTGGTGAGCCGCTACTGGCACGACGCCTTCATCCAGATGGACGATTTCAAGAACGAGGGCGTGGTGGCCTCCGGCTCCTGGCCCTTCCAGGTGAACCTGCTGAAGGCCGACGGCCAGCCGGTGGCCTCCACCATCCCCGAGGAGGGCGCCACGGGCTGGGCCGACACCACCATGCTGCACGCCGAGGCCGAGCACCCGGTGTGCGCCTACAAGTGGATGGAGCATTCGCTGGCCCCGAAGGTGCAGGGCGACCTCGCGGCCTGGTTCGGCTCCAACCCGGTGGTGCCGGCGGCCTGCGAGGGCAACGACCTGCTCGGGCCCGAGGGCTGCAGCACCAACGGGTTCGACGATTTCGAGCGGATCAGGTTCTGGCAGACGCCGGTCTCGAGCTGCGCGGCGGGCGAATGCGTGCCCTACTACCGCTGGGTGTCGGACTATATCGGCGTGATCGGCGGGCGCTGAACCCGGCGGCAGCGCGGGCCGGCTGGCGCCTCGGGGGGCATCGAGCCCCCGCTCGGCGCCGGCCGCGGTCCGCGGCCCCCGGCACGGACGGGGCACAGCCACCGGCGCGGTTTCGCCCGGCGGACAGGGGAGGTCCCGAGGTCCCGAGGTCCCGAGGTCCCGAGGTCCCGAGGTCCCGAGGTCCCGAGGTCCCGAGGTCCCGAGGTCCCGAGGTCCCGAGGTCCCGAGGTCCCGAGGTCCCGAGGTCCCGAGGTCCCGAGGTCCCGAGGTCCCGAGGTCCCGAGGTCCCGAGGTCCCGAGGTCCCGAGGTCCCGAGGTCCCGAGGTCCCGAGGTCCCGAGGTCCCGAGGTCCCGAGGTCCCGAGGTCCCGAGGTCCCGAGGTCCCGAGGTCCCGAGGTCCCGAGACCATGCCGCCCTGGACCCGCTGCGCAAGGGGTTTCGCTCCGCCTTCGGTGCAATTCGAACCGCGATCCACGCCCATGACCCGACGCCGCACAGAGCTCCGCCCTCCCCTTCCCCGGGCCACGCCCGCCCCGGCCCGTCCGTTTCCCCGTGACAGGAGGCTTCGCCGCCCGTGATCCCAGATGCAGTCCAGTTCCGCGGCGTCTCGCGCCATTTCGGCGCGACGCGGGCGGTCGATGCCGTCGACCTCTCGGTGCCGGAGGGCGCGTTCTTCGCCATGCTCGGGCCCTCGGGCTCGGGCAAGACCACCTGCCTGCGGCTGATCTCCGGCTTCGAGCGGCCGGACACGGGGCAGATCCGGCTCTTCGGCGCCGATGCCACCGACCTGCCCCCGAACCGGCGCGCGGTGAACACCGTGTTCCAGGATTACGCGCTCTTCCCGCACATGAGCGTGCGCGACAACGTGGCCTACGGGCTGATGGTGCGCGGCGCCGGCCGGGCGGAGCGGCACCGGGCGGCGGAGGAGATGCTGGCGCTGGTGCGGCTCGAAGGCTTCGGAGACCGGCGGCCGGGCCAGCTCTCGGGCGGGCAGCGCCAGCGGGTGGCGCTGGCGCGCGCGCTGGTGAACCGGCCCCGCGTGCTGCTGCTCGACGAGCCGCTGGGCGCGCTCGACCTCAAGCTGCGCGAGCAGATGCAGGACGAGCTGAAGGCCCTGCAGACCCGCCTCGGCATCACCTTCGTCTTCGTCACCCATGACCAGGGCGAGGCGCTCTCCATGGCCGACCGGGTGGCGGTGTTCAGCGACGGGCGCATCCAGCAGGTGGGCAGCCCGCAGGACATCTACGAGCGCCCGCGCACCCGCTTCGTGGCCGATTTCGTCGGCTCCTCCAACGTCACCCCACCGGGGCTGGCCGGGCCCGCCGCGATGAGCCTTCGGCCCGAGGCCATCCGCCTCGCGGCACCGGGCGGCGGCCGGGTGCAGGGCACGGTGACCGGGCTGCGCTACCTCGGCCAGCAGAACCGGGTGAGCGTGGCGGTGGGCGAGACCACGCTCGCCGTGCTCACCCGCGCGGCACCGGAGCCGGGCAGCGCCGTGGGGCTGGACTGGGACGCGGACGCCCCCCACCCGCTGGAGGAGGCATGAGCGCCCTCGCCGGCCGCCTGTCGGATGCGTTCTGGCGCCGGCCGGGGCTGCTGCTCACACTCCTGCTGCTGCCGCCGCTGCTCTGGCTGGGCATCGTCTACGTGGGCGCGCTGCTGGCCCTGCTGCTGCAGAGCTTCTTCTCGATCGACGAGTTCTCCGGGCTGATCAACCGCGAGCTCACCCTCAAGAGCTACGCCGAGCTGCTGCGCCCCTCCAACTTCGACATCCTGCTGCGCACGGTGCTGATGGCGGCGGCCGTCACCGTGGCGGCGGCGGTGCTGGCGCTGCCGGTGGCCTGGTTCGCGGCGCGCTACGCGCGGGGCCGCTGGAAGGCGCTGTTCTACCTCGGGGTGATGCTGCCGCTCTGGTCGAGCTACCTGGTGAAGGTCTACGCCTGGAAGCTGATCCTGGCGCGGGAGGGCATCGTCACCTGGGCCTTCGAGGGCCTCGGCCTCACCTGGGCGCTGAACGCGGTGCTGGCCATCCCGGTGATCGGGGGAAACGCGCTGTCGGTGAGCTACATCGGCACCTTCCTCGTCTTCCTCTACGTCTGGCTGCCCTTCATGATCCTGCCGGTGCAGGCGGCGCTGGAGCGGGTACCTGCCAGCCTGCTGGAAGCCTCGGACGATCTCGGCGCCCGCCCGGGCCAGACGCTGCGCCACGTGGTGCTGCCGCTGGCGCTGCCGGGGCTCGCCGCGGGCTCCATCTTCACCTTCTCACTCACGCTGGGGGATTACATCATCCCGCAGATCATCGGCTCCTCCCGGCTGTTCATCGGCCAGGCGGTCTATTCCTACCAGGGCACGGCGGGGAACATCCCGCTCGCGGCCGCCTTCTCGGTGGTGCCGATCGTGATCATGGGGATCTACCTCGCCGCCGCGCGGCGCCTGGGGGCCTTCGATGCGCTCTGAACCCTCCTTCGCCCTGAAACTCGCCGCGGGCGCGGTGCTGGTCTTCCTGCACCTGCCGATCCTGCTCATCTTCCTCTACGCCTTCACCACGGAGGAGCGCAGCTACCAGTTCCCGCCGCCCGGCCTCACGCTGAAATGGTTCGCGGTCACCTGGAACCGGCCGGACGTGTGGGACGCGCTGGAGCTGTCCTTCAAGGTGGCCTGCGCGGCCACGGCGCTGGCGCTGGTGCTGGGCACGCTCTCGGCCGCCGCCCTGTCGCGCGCGCGGTTCTTCGGCCGCGAGACCGTGTCCCTGCTGGTGATCCTGCCCATCGCCCTGCCGGGCATCGTCACCGGCATCGCACTGCGCTCGGCCTTCTCCATCGCCGACATCCCCTTCTCCACCCTCACCATCGTGCTGGGGCATGCCACCTTCTGCATCGTGGTGGTGCACAACAACGCGGTGGCGCGGTTCCGCCGCCTCTCCGGCCCGCTGCTGGAGGCCTCCGCCGACCTGGGCGCCACCTCCTTCCAGACCTTCCGCCACATCATCCTGCCCAACCTGGGCTCGGCGCTGCTGGCCGGCGGCATGCTGGCCTTCGCGCTGAGTTTCGACGAGGTGATCGTCACCACCTTCACCGCCGGCCAGCAGCAGACCCTGCCGATCTGGATGCTGGAGGAACTGGTGCGCCCGCGCCAGCGCCCGGTCACCAATGTGGTGGCGATGGTGGTGGTGATCGCCACCTTCCTGCCCATCCTCGCGGCCTACTACCTCACCCGCGGCGCCGAGAGCCGCTCCTGACCGCGGCCCCCTGCGCACACGGGCCCGCGCCGCGCGGCCCGCCGCGAACCAGGTGAGACCCCCGGCCCGCCGGCGGACGCGGGCCGGGACATCCCCCGTCGGCCCGCCCCCGCCGCACGCGGCGGGTCCCTCATCTCCCCGCGTGCCCGCAGTGCCCGGGGCACAGGAGACGCCGCCTCCGTACAGGCCTGCCGCTGCCCGCGCCCATGCGTGCCACGGCCCGCGCCCGTGCGGGGCATGCGGCCGCGCCCTGCGCGCAGGCCGTTCGCCGGCGTGGCGCGTTGCGGGAGGATGAGATGCGGGGGGGAGCGCGCCGGGCCGGATCAGAGGCCGGGGCGGCGGCGCCAGATGCGGGAGGGCAGATGCAGTTCGGCCTGGTAGGACTGGGCGCCGCTGTCTTCCCAGAGCCGCGCGCCCAAGATGCCGGCGGAGAGATGGTCCGGGCTCGCCATGCCGCGATCCTCCGGCATGTCCGCCGCGCCGGTCTCACGCCAGACGATGCCGAGCCAGGGGCCGTCGATGTACCAGCACAGCGAGGCGCGGCCCTCGGGCGCGATCTCGTCCATCTTCCGGGTCCAGCCGAGCAGAATGAGCGCCACCACGGCGTCCGACCCCTGGAGCAGCTCCGGCGAGCCATCGCCCTCCAGGCATGTCACGTCGAGATGGGGACGTCGCGCGCGCACCACACGGTCGATCAGGGCTCTGAGCGGAACTCCGGGCGGCAGCAGGAACGTGGTGCCATCCGGGCCTGTCTCGGGCAGTCTGCGGACATTCCCGAACCCGAGATGTGTCTCGTCCCACTCCCTGGCGCCTCGAACAAGTTCCATGGCCCCCTCATACAAACACCATAAACCGTCTGTAGCGGCGAGAATGTATTCAATACGCAATAAATGCTATCAATTTTTCTCGCTGCGGCACCGATCGCGCAAAATTCCTCGACGCATGCCCCATGCAACCGCTAATCAGGGCGGAACCGAACCGCGCTGCACCGCAAAATCAGCGGCGCCAGCCACATATCACCCAGACCGGGAGACCGCGGCCTTCATGGAGTCCGACCTGCAGGGACTGACCGCCTGCCACATCTGCGACGCCCTGTGCCGTGACGAGCGGCCGGCGCCCGGACAGCGCGTGCGCTGCCCGCGCTGCGGCACGCCCCTGCGCACCTGGCGCAACCGGGCCATCGACCAGCTCCTGGCGATTTCCCTCGCGGTGCTGGTGCTGATGGGCACGGCGCTCACCCTGCCCTTCCTCGGGCTGGAGGGCGGCGGACTGGCGCAGGAAGCCACGGTGATCGATGCGGCGGAGGCCATCGGCAGCGGCCGGGCCTGGCCGCTGGGCATCGCCGTCGGCGGGCTGATCTTCGCGGTGCCGCTGCTGCGCGCCCTGGCGCTGTGCTACGTGCTGCTGCCGCTGCGCGAGGGCCACCCGCCCCGGCGCCACGCGCGCGGCGCCTTCCGGCTCGCGATCGAGCTCAGGCCTTGGTCGATGGCGGAAATCTTCGTCATCGGGGTGGCGGTGGCGCTGGTGAAGATCTCCGGTCTCGCCTCCGTCACTCTGGGGCCGGCGTTCTGGATCTTCGTGCTGCTCGCGGTGCTGGTCACGCTGGAGGACATCTCCATGTGCCGCCGGTCGATCTGGAGCCTGATCGGATGAGTCCTCCCACCCAGCCCCCCACCTCGGTGGACGAGATCCTCGGCACCACGCGGGCGCACCGGGCGCATGATGCCCCGGTGCTCACCGCGCGCGCGGCGGGGCTGGTGGGCTGCACCATCTGCGGCAAGGTGGAGCGGACCGGCGTGGCACGGTGCCCGCGCTGCGGCGCGCAGATGCAGTCGCGCCCGCGCGGGGGCATGCAGCCGGTCTGGGCGTGGTTCTTCGCCGGGCTGGTATTCTACATTCCCGCCAATCTCTATCCGATGCTGATCACCCGCACCCTGGGGCAGGAGATGGCCAGCACCATCATCGGCGGCGCGCTGGAGCTGATCGAATACGGCTCCTGGGGCGTGGGCATCATCGTGCTGGTGGCCAGCGTGGGCATCCCGATCGGCAAGTTCTTCGCCATCGCGCTGCTGGCCCTCGCGGTGGACAACCACTGGCGCATGGACAAGCACCGCCTGCTGCAGCTCTACGAGGTGGTGGAATTCATCGGGCGCTGGTCGATGATCGACATCTTCGTGGTCGCGGTGCTCTCGGCGCTGGTGCAGCTCGGCTTCGTGGCCTCGCTGTCGCCCGGGCCGGCCGCTGCCTGTTTCGCAAGCTCGGTTGCCTTTACCATGCTCTCCGCGCGCGCCTTCGACACAAGACTGATCTGGGACCGGATTGGAGAACAGAGTGACTGACGAGACCCCCGAACCGGAAGCCCCGACGATCCAGGACAGAAGGCGCCTGCCCTCGGTCGTCTGGCTGGTGCCGCTGGGGGCGATCGCGGTGTCGCTGTTCCTGCTGTGGCAGAACTTCGCCGACCGTGGCCCCCTCATCGAGATCAGCTTCGCCAAGGCCTCCGGCATCACCCCGGGCCAGACCCGGATCAAGTACCGCGATGTCGACGTGGGACATGTGGAGACCGTCAGCTTCTCACGCGATCTCGAACGCGTGGTGGTGACGGCGCGGATGGACAAGACCGTGGCGCCCTTCCTCGACGACAGCGCCCGCTTCTGGGTGGTCCGCCCGCAGATCACCGCGCAGGGGATCACCGGGCTCGATACCGTGATCTCCGGCAGCTACATCGAGGGCGCCTGGGACAACGTGCCCGGCGATGAGCAGAGCACCTTCAAGGGGCTCGACGAATCCCCCCTCACGCCCGCCGACACGCCGGGCCTGCGCGTGGTGCTGCGCGGCACCGATGGCGGCTCGCTGAGCGTGGGCGCCCCGGTGATGTTCCGCGGCGTGGAAGTGGGCAAGGTGGAGAGCAAGCGCCTCACGGCGGACGGCCGCGCGGTGGAATTCGACGTGTTCATCAACGCGCCGAACTCCGAGCGCCTGTCCACCAGCACCCGGTTCTGGAACGTCTCGGGGGTGAAGTTCACCCTCGGGCCGCAGGGCGCGCAGCTTCAGGTGGCCAGCCTCGCCTCGCTCATCCAGGGCGGCGCCTCCTTCGACGAGATCGGCACAGGCGCGCCGGCCGAGGAGGTGGAGGAGGGCCATGTCTACACCCTGTTCAACTCCGAGACCGAGGCCCGCGACCTGGTGATCGAGGGCGACCTCGAGGACCAGCTCCAGCTCGCCGTGCTGTTTACCGGCTCCGTGCGCGGCCTCTCCGCCGGCGCGAACGTGGAATACCGCGGCATCAAGGTGGGCCAGGTGGTGGACGTCTTCGCCTCCGTGGACCCCACCGACAGCAGCTTCCGCACCCGCACCACAATCGCCCTGCAGCCCCAGCGGCTGGGGCTGGAGCGTGGCGACCGGCAGGCCACGCTCGACTTCGTCCGCCAGGCGGTGCGCAACGGGCTGCGCGCCAAGCTCGCCATGGGCAACCTGCTCACCGGCGCGCTCTACGTGGATCTCGTCGACGACCCGAGGGCCCAGCCCGCCAGTCTCGACGAGAGCCAGCGCCCCTACCCGATGCTACCCTCCGTGCCCTCCGACCTCGCCGAGATCACCGGCTCCGTGGAAGGCGTGCTCGACCGGGTGAACAACCTGCCGATCGAAGCGCTGCTCAACAACGCCGTCACCCTGCTCGACAACATGAATGCCATCGTGGCCTCCGAGGGCACGCGCGAGGCGCCCGCGCGCATCGCCGGCATCCTCGCCTCGGTGGAGAAGCTGGTCTCCGACCCCGCGCTGCAGCAGAGCCTCACGGACACGCAGGCCGCGCTCTCCGCCGTGCGCCGCTTCGCCGAATCCCCGGAGTTGCAGTCCAGCCCGGCCACGCTCTCGGCCCTGCTCACCACCATCGACGGCATGGCCAGCCGGCTGCAGCAGAGCGGCGCGGTGGACAACATCACCGCCGCCGTCGCCGCCCTGCGCGGCCTCGCCGAGGACCCGGACCTCGCCGCCCTGCCCGCCTCGGTGCGCGGCGGCGTGGACGCGCTCACCGCGCTGCTGGAGGACCCGGAGATGAAGGCGCTGCCGGGGCGGATCTCCGCCAGCCTCGACAGCCTGCGCAGCCTGCTGGACCAGCCGTCCACGAAGCAGCTCCCCGAGGAGATCAACGCCTCGCTCGCCGCCCTGCGCGCCCGTCTGGCCGATCCGAAACTGGCCGAGGCCGTCGCCGCGATCCCGCCGACGCTCGACGCCGCGCGCCAGACCCTGTCGCAGTTCTCGCAGAACGCCGATCCGGTGCTGGCCTCGCTGCGCCGGATCCTCGACGACCCGGGCACGAAGGCCCTGCCGGGCGACGCGGCAAGCGCCCTGCGCGCGGCGCGCGACCTGATGGATGACGCCGGGCTGCGCGCGGCCGTGGGCGAGGCCGGCGGCACCCTCGCCGCCCTGCGCCGCATCCTGGACCAGGACAGCGCCCGGGCCACGCCGCAACAGCTCTCCGACACGCTGCAATCGGCGCGCGATCTGCTGGCCTCGCTGGAGAAGGAGGGGGCCGCGAAGAACCTCTCCGCCGCCCTTGCCTCGGCCCGCACCCTGCTGGACGACCCGGCGCTGCGCGAGGTCACGACCCAGCTCAGCCAGACGCTGGAGGCCCTGCGCGCCGTGCTGGGCGCCCCGGGGGTGGACGAGCTGCCCACGGCCACCCGCGACGCCCTGCGCTCGGCCACCGCGCTGCTCGACGACCTGCAGCGCGAGAAGCTCGGCGAGGCCGCCTCCGCGGCCCTGCGCGGCGTGCAGGAGACGACCGTGGTCGCCCGGCAGGCGCTGAACGAGCTGCCCGGCCTTCTGCGCCAGCTCGCCTCCCTGTCCCGCGAGGCGGACCAGGTGCTCGCCTCGGTGAGCGTGGGGTCGGAGCTGAACTACGAGGCGGTGACCGCGATCCGCGAGATCCGCGACGCCGCCCGCGCGGTGACCGACCTTGCCGAGCTGATCCAGCAGCAGCCGAACTCGCTCATCATCGGCAAATGATCCGCCGCCGGCCCCCTTTCGGAGGGGGGCCGGCCGCCATTCCGCCCCGGAGCCCCCGCCCGCACGCGCCCCACCGCCCCGGACACGCCCCCGCCTGCGCGGCGCGGACAGGGCTGCGCATTGCGGAGGCTGCGGAGATCACGCGGAGCGGGGGCGTGGAGGCGGCGCGGCCGCCCCGTCCGCACCCAGAGGACAGCGGGGACGATGCCCCAGCCGGGCGCACCCGCGAAACCGGCGCGGGGCCGCCTGACCGCGCTTCGGCGACACCCGCGCGCCCGGCGCGCAGACGGAGGTGGACCGCGCTGCGGACCACTGCCCCCTGCCCGGCGGGCCGTTGCGATCGCTCCGCCGGTGGCGCCCCCGTTTCCACACGCCAGCGGCCCTTGAACGGCCCCGGGAGCCGCCGAACCCATCCACAGAGCCGCCGGGAGCCGTTCGGGGCGGCAAAACGCCCGATTCAGCGGGCCCGGCGGAGGCAGCCGCGACCGCTCCTCTGCACAGGGCAGCCGAATTGTCCACATCGCGCTCTTGCGGCGCTCGCGTTATTCCACCGGCGCCGGCGGCGAAGGGGCCATCGGGCCGCCCCGGAGCGTGTCAGATGCTGAACATTGATTTTCTTGGGTTTTCCGCAGCTTCCACCCTGTTGTTACAGCGCGCCGGTGCGGCCCGCCCACAGGCCGCCAACAGGGTTGCCACCAGACAGTCCCGGAGATGCCCACAGAGTTATCCACAATTTGGTTAACCGCTGGTTAACATGACTTGCGCACAGCCCGCCCACAGGTTGCAAACCGCACACGCACAGGCCTGCCCACAGACTTATCCACAGCCGGCGCCCCGCTGCACGCATCGCGATGCTCGACCCGCGCCGCACACGTGTTAAGGAAGACCGTATCCGCACAGCGACACCAACCGGGGAAGACACGATGCCGGACCTCCTGACCGCCTGCCGCAGCTGCCTGCGCCATTTCGCCCTGTCTGCGGCCCTGCTGGCGCTCGCGGCCTGCAGCGAGGCCACGGGGCCGGCCTACTACCTCCTCGAACCGCCGCAATCCGAGGTGTCCACCGGCGAGCAGGACGCCAACGGCACGCTGATCGGGCTGCGCGAGGTGGGGCTGCCGCTCTATGCCCGCCGCCCGCAGATCGCCAGCCTGCAGCCGGACGGCACCATCCTCGCCTCCGACGCGAACCGCTGGGCCTCCGACCCGGCCCGCGGCGCGACGATCCTGCTGTCGCGCGAACTGTCGAACCGGCTCGCGACCCCCGTGGTCACCGAGCCCTGGCCGCTGGGCACCCGGCCCGAGCAGCTTGTGCAGGTGGAGGTGGATTACTTCGCCGGCAGCCTGGGCGGGGAGCTGCGCCTCTCCGGGCAGGTGCGGGTCTCGGCCTACGGGCGCGGCGACGACACCCGCAGCCGCGGCTTCGACATCCGCGTCCCCGTCGACGGGGAGACCTACGGCGCGCTGGCCCGGGCGCATGGCGTGGCGCTGGCCCGGCTGGCGGACGACATCAGCGCGATGATGGCCCCGGCCGCGCGCTGACCGGCGCCGGGGCCCGCCGGGCCCCTGCCCCCCCCAGCTCTCCCCGCCGCGCACGGGATTTCACCGCACTGAACAGCCCGCCCCGGCGCAGCGTTGCGCGGGGCGGAAACGTTCCCTCCTCACCCGAATTTGACAGTCAGCGTCAAACATCTACCATTCAGGGCAAGCAAAATCATGCCCTGAGGGCATTTTCCCATGGGAGAGGAACTTAGCCATGAAGCTCGGATTATTTGTTGGCGCTGCAAGTATCGCGGCAAGCTCTTTCGCTGTTACCGCCAATGCAGAAGAAATCTCGATTTCCTGCGGCGCGCTGGGTATTGAGCTGACACTTTGTAAAGATGGCGTGAAGAAATGGGAGGAGATGACCGGCAACACCGTGAAGGTCGTCTCCACGCCGAACTCCAGCTCGGAGCGCCTGGCGCTCTATCAGCAGATCCTGGCCGCCGGCGCGGGCGATATCGACGTGCTGCAGGTGGACGTGGTGTGGCCCGGCATCCTCGGCACTCATTTCATCGACCTCAAGCCCTACACGCAGGGCGCGCAGGACGACCATTTCCAGGCCATCGTGGAGAACAACACCGTCGACGGCGAGCTGAAGGCCATGCCCTGGTTCACCGATGCGGGCGTGCTGTTCTACCGCAAGGACCTGCTGGAGAAATATGACCGCGCGGTGCCCACCACCTGGGAGGAGATGGCCGAGACCGCCCGTATCGTCCAGAAGGGCGAGCGCGAGGCGGGCGACGACGACCTCTGGGGCTATGTCTTCCAGGCCCGGGCCTACGAGGGGCTCACCTGCAACGCGCTGGAGTGGATCGACAGCTACGGCGGCGAGATCGTGGATGCGAAGGGCGATGTGGTGGTCGATTCGCCGGAGGTGATCGACGCGGTCACCGAGGCGGCCTCCTGGATGAAGGACATGGTGCCGCCGGGTGTGCTGAACTACACCGAGGAGGAGAGCCGCGGTGTGTTCCAGTCCGGCAACGCGGTGTTCATGCGCAACTGGCCCTACGCCTGGGCGCTGGCCCAGTCCGACGACAGCCCGATCAAGGGCAAGGTCGGCGTGGTGGCCCTGCCCAAGGGCGGCGCGGAGGGCAAGCACACCGGCGTGCTGGGGGGCTGGAACCTCGCGGTGTCGAAGTACTCCGCCCACCCGGAGATCGCCGCCGACCTGGTGATGTTCCTCACCTCCCCCGAGGAGCAGAAACGCCGCGCCATCGAGGGCTCCTACAACCCCACCATCACCGACCTCTACCAGGATGAGGAGGTGCTGGCCGCCGTGCCCTTCTTCGGCGACCTCTACGACACGTTCGAGAATGCCGTGGCCCGGCCCTCCGGCGTGACGGGCGAGAAGTACAACCGCGTCTCCGCCGCCTTCTGGGGCAAGGTGCACGCGGCGCTGGAGGGGAACGAGGATCCGGAGACGGCGATGTCCGACCTCGCGGACGAGCTGGGCGCCGTGAAGCGCCGCGGCTGGTAAGCGCGGCCCATGCAGGGATCGGAACTCACCCGCGCCAAGGTGCGCTCGGCGCTGGTCTTCCTCGCGCCGATGCTCCTGGCGCTCGCCCTGGCGGCCGGCTGGCCGCTGGGGCGCACGCTGTGGTTCGCCTTCACCGACGCCACCCTCACCGACACCGGCAGCTATGCCTTCGTCGGGTTCGAGAACTTCTGGAACCCGGACTGGGGCGGCCTGCTGGAGGACGCCAACTGGTGGACCGCGGTGGGCAACACGCTCTACTTCACCGTGCTTTCGGTGACGCTGGAGACCATCCTGGGCGTGGGAATCGCACTGGCGCTGGACGTGCCCTTCCGGGGCCGGGCCATCGTGCGCGCCGCGGTGCTCATCCCCTGGGCGATCCCCACCATCGTCTCGGCGAAGATGTGGGGCTGGATGCTGCATGACCAGTTCGGCCTGATCAACGATCTGGGCATGAAACTCGGCCTGATCGACCAGCCGGTGGCCTGGATGGCGAGTTCCGCCACCGCCCTCACCGCCATCGTGGCGGTGGACGTGTGGAAGACCACGCCCTTCATGGCGCTGCTGGTGCTCGCCGCCCTGCAGATGCTCCCGCGCGACATCTACGAGGCCGCGCGCATCGACGGCATCCACCCGGTGCGGGTGTTCTTCCGCGTCACCCTGCCGCTCATCCGCCCGGCGCTGATGGTGGCGGTGATCTTCCGCGGCCTCGACGCCCTGCGCGCCTTCGACCTCATGTACGCGATGACCGGCAACAACGAGAGCACGATGACCATGTCGGTCTTCGCCCGCCAGCAGCTGGTGGATTTCCAGGACGTGGGCTACGGCTCCGCCGCCGCGGCGCTGCTGTTCGTGATGGTGGCCGTGCTCACCGCCGCGGTGCTCACGCTCGGCCGGGTGCGGCTGACGGGAGGTGTGCGATGATGCCCCGCAGCCTTGCCGGGCGCGTGGGGTTCTGCGCGCTCATCGCGGTCATCGTGCTGTTCTCGGTGTTCCCGTTCTATTACGCCGTGGTGTCGAGCTTCAAGACCGGGTCGGAGCTGTTCGAGGTCACCTACTGGCCGACGTTCGACATGGAGAACTACATCTCCATCTTCACCGAGCAGCCCTTCGGGCGGAACGTGCTGAACTCCGTCATCGTGGCCTTCTCGGTGGTTGCCCTGTCGCTCGGGCTGGGGGTGCTGGCGAGCTATGCGCTGGCGCGGGTGGCCTTCCGCGGCCGCGGGCTGTTGCTGGTCACCATCCTGGCGGTGTCGATGTTCCCGCAGGTGGCGGTGCTCTCGGGCATGTTCGAGATGATCCGGGCCTTCGGCCTGTTCAACTCGCTGCCCGGGCTCATCCTCGCGAACATGGTGCTCACCCTGCCCTTCACGGTCTGGGTGCTGACCACCTTCATGACAGAGCTGCCGAAGGAGCTGGAGGAGGCCGCCTTCGTGGACGGTGCCACGCCGCTGCAGGTGGTGCGCCGGGTGTTCCTGCCGCTGATGGGCCCGGCGCTGGCCGCCACCGGCCTGCTGGCCTTCATCGTGGCCTGGAACGAGTTCCTCTTCGCCCTCACCTTCACCCTCTCCAACGAGATGCGCACGGTGCCGGTGGCCATCGCCCTCATCACCGGGGCCACGCAATACGAGCTGCCCTGGGGCAACATCATGGCGGCCTCGGTGATCGTGACCGTGCCGCTCATCGTGCTGGTGCTGATCTTCCAGCGCCGCATCGTGGCGGGGCTGACGGCCGGCGCCGTGAAAGGATGACTGACACATGACCGAACTTTCCCTGCGCGGGCTGCGCAAGTCCTTCGGCGGGCACGAGGCGATCCACGGTGTCGACCTCGACATCCCCTCCGGCGAATTCGTGGTGTTCGTGGGCCCCTCGGGCTGCGGCAAGTCCACGCTCCTGCGGCTTATCGCGGGGCTGGAGGACATCTCGGCCGGAGAGCTGTCCATCGGCGGCGCGGTGGTGAACGCCCTGCCCCCGGCGAAGCGCGGCATCTCCATGGTGTTCCAGAGCTACGCGCTCTACCCGCACATGACCGTGTTCGAGAACATCGCCTTCGGCCTCACCCTTAAGCGGCGCGACAAGGCGGAGGTGGACGCCCGGGTGCGCGAGGTGGCCGCCACGCTGGAGCTGACCGAACTGCTGGAGCGCCTGCCGCGCGAGCTTTCGGGCGGCCAGCGCCAGCGCGTGGCCATCGGCCGGGCCATCGTGCGCCAGCCGAAGGTCTTCCTGTTCGACGAGCCGCTCTCAAACCTCGACGCCGCCCTGCGCACCCAGATGCGCGGCGAGATCGCCGACCTGCACGCCCGCCTGCCGGACGTGACGATGATCTACGTCACCCATGACCAGGTGGAGGCGATGACCCTGGCAGACCGCATCGTGGTGCTGCGCGACGGGCGGGTGGAGCAGGTGGGCCGGCCGCTGGAGCTCTACCACGAACCGGCGAACCTGTTCGTGGCCGGCTTCATCGGCGCGCCGAGCATGAACGTGCTGCCGGTGAAGGTCTCCGCTGCCGGCGCGCAGGGCCTGCTGTGCGACCTCGGCTCGGACCGCGAGGTGCGCCTGCCGCTCACCATCGGCGGCAGCCCGGAGGCGGTGCAGACGCTGGGCATCCGCCCCGAGCATCTGGTGGAGGACCCCGAGGGCGTGCTGGCGGTGACCGTGGAGCGCATAGAGAACCTCGGCGAGAGCCACCTCATCCATGCCCGCCTGCCGGGCGGCGCCACGCTCATCGCCCGAGGCTCCGGCGCGGTGTCGGCGGCCGCCGGCGACCGGATGCGCTTCGCCCTGCCGCCCGAACACGTGCACCTGTTCCTCGCCGACGGCCGCACCGCCGCCGCCCGCCACAGCGGCACGGACACCGCCCCCGCCCCGCTGCACGGCGCGCTCGACTAGGCGAGGCGCGATCAGGCAACCGCCGCGCAGGCCGGCCCCTCCCCCGGGGGCTGCGGCAGGCGCCGCCGTTCAGGGTGCGGCGAGGTAGGAGGCGACGGCGAGGAAGCCAAGCCCTATCAGCAGCATGAGCGCCTCCATCCACAGGCTGCGCGCCCGCGGGGTGCCGCGGCGGCGGGCGCGGATGCTGGCATATCGCCCCACGCCGCCGCACAGCGCCAGCGTGCCGGACACCGTGGCCAGCCACAACGCGCTCTGGCCGCTGTAGCGGTCATCACTCACCGCCCCGGCCAGCAGGAAACCCGCGCAGGGCATCAGGGCAATCGCGGTGAGCAGCGCCAGCCATCCCGAACTCCGGGCGAATGTCGGCAGCAGGAAGAGCAATGCGGCAATGGAAAGAACCGGCGCGTACATGGTCACCTCTGTCTGGAAGGCAACCGCGCTGCACGCAGGCGCCGCCTCCTCACCCCCCGGGTCGCACCGGCGCCCTGTCCGGGAACCGGGGGGCAGCGCCCCGCGCGCGCATCACGCAATGGCCAGACTAACCGATCGTGGAGATTTCGCCAGTCCTCGCGACCGCACGCGCGGCCCACGCGAGACGGGCACGGCCCTGGCAAGATGGGCACGGCCCACGCGAGACGAGCGCCCTCCCCGCGCGGCGGGGCCCGGTCCGGGCAGGACAGCCGCGGCCAGGCAGCACGGGCCCGGTCCCGGCGCGGCCAACTCCTCCACCCGGGAAGAACGGACGTGGCCAGACAGAATAGGCACGGGCGCGCACGACAGTCCGGGTCGGGCACGACAGTTCCGGGCGCGCACGACAGTCCCCGGCGGGTACGACAGGTACGGCGGGCAGGACAAGCCAGACCGGCACGGCCGGCGCGACAGCCCTGTCCACGCAGCGCGGGCGCGGCCCGCCCCGGGCAGGAGCGGGCCGCGCGTGGAAGATCCGGCCGGCACGGGTGCGGGGAGCGGGCCGTGCCGGCCGGGGGCTGCTCCTATTCCGGGCCCGGCGCATAGGCCGCGCGCAGAGGGCCCGTCCGGACGGCCGGTGCCATGCGCGGCCCGGCCGCCACCGCGCCCCGTGCCGGGCGGCGGCTGCGGCGCAGCGGGGCGCCGTTGAACAGGAACAGCATGAGCCGCGACTGCGCGATGGCCTCGTGCAACAGCAGCGGCAGGACGATCCCCACGCAGCACAGCGCGAGGAATTCGAGGAACACGTTGCCCTCCACCGTGGTCAGCCACGCCCCCATCAGGCAGACGACGGGCATGTGGAACAGGTAGATGGTGTAGGACGCCCGGCTCATCCGCGAGACAAGCCGGTTCTCCCGGTTGCAATACCGCCGGAACAGCCGCATCAGCTCGAAGGACACCAGCACGGAGAGCACCGCGGAGGTGGAGTACCACAGCAGCTTGCTGATCTCGCCGGGCTGGTTGAACGCCGTCGCGCAGCCCAGTGCCATCACGCCGGTGATCACGAAGCGGCTGCGCCCCGCCTCGGTGAGGTCCAGATAGCGGAACAGGAACCCGGTGGCGAAATAGGGCAGGAACAGCGCCCAGGCCTCCAGGTTCACGATGCCGAACAGGCGGAAGTCGAACCCGGTCAGCCGCTCCACGCCGTAGGTGCCCAGCCGCACCGCGAGCGTGTAGAGCATGATGCCCACGCAGAACACGTAGAGATTCACCGGCCGCGCGGTGAGCTGTCGGAGCCCGCGCAGCGCGGCACTGTCGCGCAGGCTGTGCAGCGTGGCCGCGACGAGGAAGTAGAACACCAGCGCATAGAGGAACCACAGGTGGCCGACCCAGTTCTGGTTCACCTGCCGCAATTCGTGCAGGTATCCGGGCAGGATCACGCCATCCGCCTCGCCCGAGGCGCGGAAATACTGGTGGGCCAGCATCACCACCGGGCTGATGAGCAGCGTGGCCACCGCCAGCGGCACCAGCAGCCGGGTGAGGCGCGACATCGTCCAGGCCCGGGTCGACATCTTGTGCAGCGTCAAGAAGGCCAGGATGCCGGAAATCATGAAGAAGGCCGGCATGCGGAAACTGTTGATGAGGGAGGCGAAGTAGGTGAGCAACGCGCTCTTGTCATCTGAATGGATGAACCACTCCGTTCCCTGTGAATAGATGAGCGCCGCGTGATAGGGCACCCCGAGCGTCATCAGGAAGGCGCGCATCCAGTCGATGTGATGCATGCGCGGCTTGCCCGGCGCCGTCGCCGACGGTGAGGTCATGTCGTCATCCGCTTCCGAAAAGTTGCGATGTGGAACAGGGCGACGCGCCCGGCCGCAGCACGGCAGGGGACAGCGGCGCCGTCAGCACGCAACGGCCCAGGTCATCATGAAAAATGTGAAGAACTGGCAAATACGAACAGCAAGCATTCCGCGCGTAAGCTTTCGGGAACACTTCTATCGAAAAGCAAATCCGTACACGTGGCCGGCCGGGCAAACGCCCGGGGCATCCGCTCCCGTCATCGTCGATGACAGTTCACTGATCCCTGCAGGGTGGCTCCGGAACCGACCGGCACGACGCCCCTCATCCGCGGGATCTCCCCTCTCACCAGAATAGTTAAGAGGTATTTTTTCATAGTCAATTTAAATGAGAAATCTGCGGCGCCACCCCTCAAGGTTGTCCCGGACCGTTTATCGGCGGATATTTGCCAGTGCTTTCAACCTTCAGGCATGTTTCTGCCGGATGCGCGCCAAGGTTGCAGAAATATGGAAACAGCCACTGGGCTTCGGGCGACGCCGTTCCCGGCATCGGGACAGCGGGCCGCGCGCTGCGCGGGCCGCCCGCGGGAGGGCGCGACATGGTGTCATCGCCCGGACCCTCGGGCCGGGGAGGCGGCGCATCGGCGCGCGGGAACCGATTCGCGGCCCGTGCCGCCGCGGCCCGGCACGGCGGCGCCCGCGCCGGCCCGGCCAGGCGCGGAACAGGCGCCGCGGCGCCGCCACGGCCGCAGCCCCTTTCCACACCCCAAGGTTGAGGGATTTTGCCCAATACGTTGACAGGCAGCGCCCGAGGTGGATTAGTCTCGGTGACATGCCGTTATCGCACCCGGTGTCGAGTCGTTCTCCGGTCCGGTCCGACAGCGCAGAACGCACGGCTCCGGGAGGGAGACAGGTCGCCCAGCGCAGGGCCGCCGGACCACCCCCCCACCGAGCGAACGCCTGAAGCAGCGGCGCATGCACGCACCGCCGAGTAGTGTTTTTGAACAGGGCATGGAACGTGTGGAAAGAAGACGGACCGATGTGTCGCGCGTGTAGAGCGGGTCGCCTGTCCCGAACCCCGTCGGTGCTTCGCCGCCGCCGCGGGCCCGCCGCGCGGGCCGCACGACCGACACGCTCTCCGCCTCCGGCGCGGCCCTGCGCATGAGCGACACGCACCTCCTCCCGCCCGACTTCTCCGCGAGCCCCGTGATCGCCCGGGTGCGCCGCTCCGCGCTGGTCCTGGCCGCGATGGCCGCGGTGATCGCGCTGTTCACCCTGTTGCTGGGCTGGATAGCGGGCGTGCAGGCCCTGGTGCGCCTGGACCCGGATTTCCCCGCCATGGTTCCCGAAACCGCGCTGTGCATCATGCTCGGCGGACTCGGCGTGATATGGACGATCTGGAGGCCGCGACAGCTCGTGGTGCCGCAGGTCTGCGGCGGGCTGATCCTTGTGCTGGTGGCCATGGCCCTCACCCAGCCCATCCGCACCATCGCCTTCCGCCCGCTGGACAGCATGTCCGTGGCCACCGCCCTGGCCAGCGTGCTGGTGGCCACGTGCCTGATGCTGCCGCGCGAGGGCGACCCGTCCCTCGCCCGGCTGCACACCACGCTGCAATCGCTCGGCCTGTCGGTGGTGATGGTGCCGGTGCTGGGATACATCTTCGACGCCGAAGCGCTGTTCGCGAATGCCGTCTACACCTCGATGGCCCTGCACACGGCGCTGGGGTTTCTCGCGCTCTTCCTTGCGCTGCTGTGCGAGCGGCCCGCCCAGGGCTGGGTGGGGGTGTTGCTGTCCCCCGAGCGCGGCAGCGAGATGGTGCGGCGCATCCTGCCGGTGATCATCTTCGGCCCGATCATCATGTGCAGCCTCACGCTCTACGCCACCTACCACGAATTCATGACGCCGAATTTCCGCCTGGCGGTGCTCACCTTCATGATGATCTGCGCCACCGGGGTGGCGGCGCTCCTCTTCGCGCACCAGACCAATCTCTCCGAGCGCCGGGCCGCGGCGGTGGAGGCCTCGCTGCGCCGCAGCGAACTGGCCCGCGCGCAGACGGAACTGGCCATGTCGCGCAGCCAGAAGGTAGAGGCCCTGGGAAAGCTGGTCGGCGGGGTGGCGCATGACTTCAACAATTCGCTGGCCGTGATCCTGGGAAATCTCGAGCTGCTGGAGGAGGATGACAGCGCCGCGGCGCGCCAGCGCTACATTTCGGAGGCCATTGCCGCCTCCAACAGCGCCGCCCATCTCACCCGCCAGCTTCTGGCCTACGGGCGCCGGTCCCGGCTGGAATCCCTGCCCAACGTGCTTGACGATCTCATCACTCCCACGCTGGAGATGTTCCGCAGGGTGAACCCCGCGAACATCGAGATCGTCACCGACCTGGACACCGACCATGCCATCGTGATGCTCGACAGCGCCAACTTCCAGCAGGCGCTGCTCAACCTGCTCATCAACGCGCGTGACGCGATGCCGGCGGGCGGGCGGATCACCCTCTCCACCCGGGTGGAAACCCTCGCGCAGGAGAGCGTGGCGGGCTTCGACCAGTCGGAGGACCTGCCCCCCGGCACCTATGTCACCGTGAGCGTGCGCGACAACGGCACAGGCATGGACGCCGCCACGCTGAACCGCGCGGACGAGCCCTTCTTCACCACCAAGGGCATCCACGAGGGCACCGGGCTGGGCCTCTCCGTGGTGTCGGGCTTCTGCCGCCAGTCCGAAGGCGGCCTGCGCCTGCGCAGCGCCCCGGGGGCGGGCACCACGGTGTCGATGGCCTTCCCCCTCGCGCAATACGCGGACCCCCTGCCCGCCGTGCCGCGTCCCAGGCCCAGCGTGACCCCCGGGGCCGGCGCGGACATCCTCATCGTGGACGACGAGATCCGGGTGTCGCGCGTGATGGCGCGGCAGTTGCAGCTGGACGGCCACCGGGTGCGCATCGCCCTCAACGCCGAGCAGGCGCTGAACGTGCTCAGCACCGAGGACGCCCCGGACCTGGTGCTCTCCGACCTGGTGATGCCCGGCGACATGCAGGGCCACGCGCTGGCCGAAACCATCCGCGAGCGCTGGCCGCAAACCCGGATCGTGCTGATGTCCGGCTACGAATCCGCGCGCCGACGCCGGGAGATCTTCGGGCTGCGCGACCTCGTCTTCCTGCAGAAGCCGGTGGACCGCGCCACGCTGCGCGCCACCGTCCTGCAGGCCCTCAACGGCGATGAGGCCGGCTGACACGCCCTGAGGCCGCATCCCCCGCCCAGGCCCCGCCGCCACTGGCGGCAGCCAAGGCTCCCCGGCGCCACCGGCGACAGGAATGTCTCCCACCGCAACCGGCGGCAAGCACGTCTCCTCACCGCCACCGGCGGCCGCCACGTCCCCCACCGCCACCGGCGGCAAGCACGTCCCCCACCGCCACCGGCGGCCGCCATGTCCCCCACCGGCACCGGCGCGGGACAGTCGCCCCGCCGCCACCAGTGGCAGGAAGGTCTTCCCGGCGGGTGGCAGCGGAGGCTTGCCGGCGCTCCCGCCGGCCCCGACGGCCCGCCATGCGGCCCGATGGCCACCGCACCGCTCCTCCGGCCGGTCCGGCGCAGCACGGCGGCAGCCGGGCTGGCGGGAGTGTGCCCGCGGCGGGGACACGGTCTGGACATTCCGGCCCCGGGCCGTCAATTTCGAGGCATATCCGTCATCGCCCCGCCGGAGAGCCGCCTGTGCGCCGGATGAGCGATGTCCAGCGCAAACACGCGCCCGCAGGGCCGCGCCCTCAAGGTCATGCTGCAGACGATGCCCAACCCCTCGCCCCAGGACGCTGCGGATCTCGCCACCGCTCCCGCCCGGACCGACGGTGCGCTGTCCGCCGCCGCGCGCAACCGCACGGCCGGCGCCGACGGGTTCCCCGACCCCGACACCTCCGGCTTCCTGCGCCTGAGAGCGGACAAGTCCGGGCGCGAGACCCTCTCCGCCTGCGGCATCAGAATCGCGCCGGGGGCCGACCTGTCGAACACCGTGCTGCTGCACCCCGATCTCAGGCGCAGCCCGCTGAAGCTGGATTTCGGGCGCACCCGCGACAACCTGGTGGTGCTCGGCCATGCAAGGCGCATCTCCGGCGCGATGCATTTCACGGGGAACGCGAACACCTGCGTGCTCTACGGCTGCAAGATGCAGAAGGGCCGGCACGGCTCCTACACCCTCAGCCTGCGCGTCGTGGGCGAGGGCTGCACCTTCTACGCCGGGCCGAACACCACCATGGGCGGCGTGAACGCCTGGCTGCAGGGCGCGGCCAGCACCCTGCTGATCGGCGAGGATTGCATGCTCTCCTGGGACGTGATGCTGCGCACCGGGGACGCCCACAGCGTGATCGACGTGGGCAACCGCGAAGTCACCAACCTCGCGCGGGACCTGCTGATCGGCCCGCATGTCTGGCTGGGATACGATGTCCACGTGATGAAGGGCGTGGAGATCGGCGCGGGATCTCTCGTCAGCTCGATGTCGGTGGTCACCCGCAGCATTCCGCCGCTCACGGCCGCCGCCGGCATCCCCGCGAAACCGATCCGCTCCGGCACCACCTGGTCGCGCGCCGAGCACGCCACGCCCGAGCAGATCGAGGAGATCCTCGCCCGGCCCTACCTCGCCGTGCACGCCCCCGCCCCCTGAGGCCGCGCGCCCTGGTCTCCTGCCCCGGCCGCGCCGTGCACAGGCGCGCTATTCTTTAACGCATCCGGTGCAAAATCAGGGTATACATGCAGGCAGGGGTTTGTCCGTGTGCGAACGGGATCGGGTGCGGAGTGAGGGAGCACATCCAGATGACGGAGTACCAGAAATGGCTCGATACGATCAGTGCGAGCTACAAGGACGGCGATTACGACACTTACGTTGAGTGCTTCGAGCTGCCGTTCACCGTGATTACCAACACCGCGAACATTCTTGTGACGGAGAAGGACGAGCTGCGGGCGGGCTTCGACGCGCTGTGCCACATGCTGCGCGGCGAGGGAATCACCGATTCGATCCGGATCGCCTCCAATGTCCGCAACCTCGGCCCGAACCTGATGATCGGCCGGTACGACACCCACCTGCTGCGCGGCGCCAACCGGGTGTTCGACCCGCTGCTGAGCGCCACCACCCTGCGGCGCAGCCCGGACGGGCAGTGGCGGGCCTGCAGCTTCACGCTGGATCTCGGGAATGCGCAGTGGCCCTTCTACACGCTGATGCTGCCGCAGACATCCGCCACGATCGTCGCCGCCTGATCCGGCCCCGCGGAGCCCTTCCGTGGATGATTGGCAGGCCTGACGAGAGAGCATTACTCTCTCTTGTCGAAATCGGCTAAGTGTCCGCCGACCGGGTGCCCACCGGTGCCGTGACTCGACTTCAACGCCACTCCGAGAGTTCACACCGCGCCGCAATGGACACACAGAACGATCACCCTTACGACCCCCTCTCCGCCGGCGACCCCGCTCCGGACCCGGAGTCCGCCTGCGGACAGGGCGTGGACGACGCCAGCCTCTCCCGCAGCATCAGCCTGCTTGCCGGCGTCATGCAGCGCAGCCCCAAGGCCGTCGCCGGCTCGCGGGACGCGCTGATCGCCAGCCTGTCGGAGCAACTGGTCCGCATGCCGGGAGCAACGGGAACATCGCCCGAGGGGGCTGCCCCGCTGCCCCCCAGCATGACCCCCTGCCAGACGCCCCGCCCCCGCAAGACCGGCTGCAACGACGATCATTGCGGCCTGCAGATCGACGGTCACTGCTCCTTCGTCCGCCCCCCGACCGGCTGACATCCGTGCCGCCCCGGCCGGCCGCCGTCGCCTCGCGCCCGCTGGTCCCACGGCTGGTGGCTGGTGGCTGGTGGCTGGTGGCTGGTGGCTGGTGGCTGGTGGCTGGTGGCTGGTGGCTGGTGGCTGGTGGCTGGTGGCTGGTGGCTGGTGGCTGGTGGCTGGTGGCTGGTGGCTGGTGGCTGGTGGCTGGTGGCTGGTGGCTGGTGGCTGGTGGCTGGTGGCTGGTGGCTGGTGGCTGGTGGCTGTGAATGCCGCGCGGGCCGCTTGACCGCAAGATATTATCTGACGTAAGTCAGGTATCATGACCATCACGCCCGTCGCCCGCTTCCGTCGCTTCAACCGTGCCGTCACCACCGAGGTGGGCGCGCTGGACAGCTCGTTTCTGGGCCGCGGCCGCCCGTTGGGCGCGGCGCGGGTGCTCAATGCCGTCGGACACGGGCATGCGGATATCGCCGATCTGCGCGCCTATCTCGGGCTCGATTCCGGGCTGATGAGCCGCCTCCTGCGCGGGCTGGAGGCCGAGGGCCTCCTCTCCACCGCCCCGCATCCGCAGGACGCCCGGCGCCGCGTCGCCGCGCTGACCGCCGCGGGAAGGCGCGAGTTCGAGGCCTACGAGACACTCTCGGATGCCCATGCCGAGGCGCTGCTCGCCAGCCACCCGCACCCGGAGGCGCTGCTGGCCGCGATGGACCTGGTGGCCTCCGCCCTCGGCCGGTCCCGGATTGCGATCCACCGCACCGACCCGCTCAGCGACACGGCGCGCCACTGCCTCGGCGCCTATTACGCGGAGCTTGGCCGGCGCTTCGCGCAGGGGTTCGACGTGGCGCGCTCGCGCGATCCGGAGGCCGCGGACATGATCGCCCCGCGCGGCGCCTTCCTCGTGGCGCTGTCGGACGGCCTGCCCATCGGCTGTGCCGCGCTGAAGGGCACCGGTGGCGCGGTGGGGGAGGTGAAGCGGGTCTGGGTGGCGCCCGCGGCGCGGGGGCTCGGGCTGGCCCGGCAACTCATGCAGGAGGTGGAGGACGCGGCCCGCGCGCTCGGCATGACCACCCTGCGGCTGGACACGAACCGCGCCGCGCTGCCCGAGGCGGTCCGGCTCTACCAGCGCAGCGGCTGGACGGAGATCGACCGGTTCAACGACGATCCCTACCCCGACACCTTCTTCGAAAAGCCGCTCTGAAGCGCGGATGCCCGCGCCCCTCCGCCAGCCGCACCGCGCTGCCGGCGCCTGCCCCGGAAAAGCGGGGCCCGGTGAATGAGGAGATGGTCGGGGCGAGAAGATTCGAACTTCCGGCCTCTGGTACCCAAAACCAGCGCGCTACCAAACTGCGCCACGCCCCGACATGCGCCCATGTACCCCGGAGTCTCCCGGAAGGGAAGAGCGCATCACTCGCCCGAGCAGGGCCAGGCGGCGACCGCGGGGTCGAAGGCCGGGTGGCGCATCACGTCGCCCGCCTTCAGCCCCAGCCGCGCGGCGAGACCGCCGTTGATCTCCAGCACCGCCAGCGCCGGGCCTTCGGAGGGGATGGGTGTGAGATCCCCCGGCACCGCCTGAGGATGGATGTGCCGCACCGTGCCCGTGGCGTCCAGAAACAGCATGTCGAGCGGAATCAGCGTGTTCTTCATCCAGAAATGCGCCTCGGCGGGCTGGTCGTAGACGAACAGCATCCCGGAGAATTTCGGCATGCTCTCGCGGAACATCAGCCCCTGCGCCCGCTCGGCGGCATCATCGGCAAGTTCGACGGAGAAGCGCACTGTCCCGAAGCCGCCGCGCAGATCGGCCGTGTCGGGGGCACAGGCGGCGGAGGCGGCGCCACTGGCCGCGAGGATCAGGGCAACGCCCAGGGCGGCAGCCAGTCGGGCCGGGGATTTCCTCATTCACGCACTCCGTTCGCGCCGGCGGCTCCGGAGGTCAGGCGATGGTGCCGCCCCGGGCCTGGTTCTCACCGATGGCCCTCTCCCAGACACAGACCTCGGCGGCCATGTGCCCGCGCGGGCCCTCGATGATGCGTACCGCCACAGCCTCGCCCGGCGCAAGGTCCCCGATCGCACTGCAGCGCAGCACTTCCATGTGAACGAAGACGTCGCTGGGGTCTCCGAACACGTTCACGAAGCCGAAGCCCTTCACCTTGTCGAACCATTTCACCCGCGCGGGCTGCAACGGCGTGTCGACATCCGCGGCCGCGACCAGTTCGGTCGGCCGGGGTTCCCTGTTCTGGGTCGGGATATCGGCAGCGGCGGGCTTCTCCATGGACAGGATGCTCACGGCTTGCCGGCCCCTGTCCGTCGTCTGCGTCTCGAGAGTAACCGCGCTCCCCTCGACCGCGGTCGCGTATCCGTGCGCCCGCAATATGTTTGCATGGAGCAGGATATCTCCCCCTCCATCGTCAGCTATCACGAAGCCGTAACCCTTCGAGGTGTCGTACCATTTGACGACACCCACAACAACTTTGCCCAAATCAGGCATCATCCCTCCGATTGCAGAACCGGATATCGCGCAAAGCATCCGCGATTATTCCAAACCCATTTGAAACCAATGCAGTCGCCGCCAACACGGCAAAAAACCTTGACTGCAATAATGCGCGACAAGGGTTTGAAAGCAAGATAATGTTTCCGAAACGACAGCAGGCAAGACGCATCTATGACATACCGCAAGGCTCGACAGGGCCGGAGTTTCCCGTTCCTCGTACTGGCGTCACTGCTCGCGTCCTGCGCCGCACCGGACCCGTCGTCAGCCCCCGCCGTCGCGGCGCCGCAGCGTTTCCTGCTGGCAGAGACCCTTCCCGACCTCATCGTGGACGATGCCGCGTCACAGCGGGATGCCGCGGCGATCGTGGCCCGCGTGGCGGCGCTCGGTCCGCGTCCGCGCATCGATGCGCTGGCGCCGGAGTTCGTTCCGCTCTTGTTCAACGCACCTGCCGGGCGCGATTTTCTCGGCCTCGCCGAGCCGAAGGTGCTGGTGTCCGGCAGCCCGGCGCTGCAATGCCCGGCGCTCGAGCCCGGGGCGGGCGCAACGCCCGAGGCCGCGATGGCGGACGGGGTGCAGGCCTGCCGGGCCGCCCTGCGCGCGGCCGGCGCGCCGGAAAGCTGCGGGTGCCGCCTGCTGGCCGCGGACCATGTCCTCACCGGCAGCCGCGAGGATTACGCCTATGCCCGGGGCATCCCGGCGCGCCAGACCATCGGCGGCAAGCTCTCTTCGCTGCGCATGGTGGCCGAGCAGCAGGGCGCGCACGCGCTGGTGCTCTACGCCGGCAAGCAGCCCGTGTGGGAAGTGGGAGAGCCGGAAGCCGGCCGCGCCACGCTGCGGGCCCTCTCCGCCGACGGGCCGGTGACCGCCGGCACCCGCATCGAGGCCCGCCGCCGCCGCGTGGGCCTGGACCGGGGCCGCTACGCCGAACGCATCGACGCCACTCTCGCTGACGGCCGGGATCTCACCCTGCTCATCGGCCAGTAACCCCCCGCCTGCCCGCGCCGAGGCGCGCAAGCGCAGTGTATCCGGCCGGACTTCGGTGCGGTGCGGTGCGGTGCGGTGCGGTGCGGTGCGGTGCGGTGCGGTGCGGTGCGGTGCGGTGCGGTGCGGTGCGGTGCGGTGCGGTGCGGTGCGGTGCGGTGCGGTGACCATCCCGCCGCCGGGAACCGCGCGCAACCCGGGAGTTGGCGCGTGGTCCTCCGGCAGGGGCGGGGCCGCCCCTGCCGGGCGCCCGCCTTCAGACGTGCTGGCCGCCGTTGATCTCGATCTCCACGCCGGAGACGTAGGAGCTTTCCGGCGTGCACAGGTAATAGATCGTGCGCGCCACTTCCTCGGGGCGTCCCAGCCGGCGCAGGGGGATGTCCGCGGCCAGCTCGGCGGTGCCCGGCGACAGGATGTCCGTCTCGATCTCCCCCGGCGCGATGGCGTTCACCCGGATGCCGTAGGGCCCGAAATCATTGGCCATTTCGCGGGTGAGGCCGGTGAGCGCCGCCTTGGACGTGGCATAGGCGGAGCCCGCGAACGGGTGCACCCGCGCCCCGGCGATGGAGGTCACGTTCACCACCGCGCCCTTCGCCGCCTTCAGTTCCTCGATCAGCCCGCGCGCCAGCACGATGGGCGCGAAGAAGTTCACGTGGAAGACCTGCCCCCAGGTGCGCAGGTCGGTGTCGATGGTGTTGAGGCGCGCGCCGCCCTCGCCCTTGGGCGAGATGCCGGCATTGTTCACGAGCGCGTCGAGCCGCCCTCCGGGAAGCCGCCTGCGGATCTCGCCCACGGCGGCCATGGTGGCATTGGGGTCGGCCAGATCGACCTGGATGTGATCCTCCGGGCCCATCTCCCAGGGGCAATCCTCCGGGAACGGCTGGCGTGAACAGGAGATCACCCGCCATCCCGCCGAGGAGAAGCGCTTCACCGTGGCATGGCCTATGCCCCGGCTGGCGCCGGTCAGAAGCAGAGTCTTGCGCTGGTTGCTGTCGGGCATTGGGTCTCCGATGGAATGGGGTACGGGGGTGAGAGTGGTGCCGGCCCGGGGGAAAGGCAAGGCCCCCCGGGGCCCGCTGGGCCGCGCCCGCGGCAGACCCGCCGCGCCGCCGGGCCAAGTGCACCTCCGGTGCAGCCTCAGGCAAAGCGCATCTCCGGTACGGCTTCAGGCAAAGCGCACCTCCGGTGCGGCTTCAGACAAAGCGCACCTCCGGTGCGATGTCGGACCACGCGCGCCTCCGGTGGGACGTCGGAACAGGCGCGCCTCCGGTGCGGCCTCAGGCCCGCGCACCTGCGGTGCAATCTCAGGTCAGCGCACCTGCGGTGCAATCTCAGGTCAGCGCACCTGCGGTGCAATCTCAGGTCAGCGCACCTGCGGTGCGACGTCAGGGATTGAGACGCGCCACCTCCCATTCCGTCGCGGAAGGGTCCGCCCGGGTCCAGCGAAAGCGGTCGTGCAGGCGGTGCGCGCCGTCGGCCCAGAACTCGATCTCCACCGGGCGGATGCGGAACCCGCCCCAGTGCGGCGGACGCGGCGGGTTGGGGCCCTTGAGGGCCGTTACCTTCGCCACCTCGGCCATCAGCGCCCCGCGCGACTTCAGCGGGCGGGACTGTTTCGAGGCCCAGGCCCCGAGGCGGCTGGCAAGCGAGCGGGAGGCGTAATAGGCGTCGGCGGCCGGGCCGTCCTCCTTCTCCACCAGCCCGCGCACCCGCACCTGCCGGCGCAGGCTCTTCCAATGCATCACGAAGGCGGCCTTGCCGGTGGCGAGGATCTCGCCGGCCTTCGCGCTCTCGTAATTGGTGTAGAACACGAATGCGTCATCCTCGATGTCCTTGAGCAGGACCATGCGCACGTTCGGCAGGCCCTCGGGAGACACCGTGGCAAGGGCGATGGCGTTCGGGTCGTTGATCTCGCTCGCCGTGGCCTCGGCAAGCCAGTCGCGCACCAGCGCAAACGGGTCCGTGGCGGCGAATTTCCCCGATGGGGCCTCTGTCTGCGACATGCTCTGTCCTCGTGTCTGCGGGGCCCCGTGACGGGGCGTCCGGGACGTGGCGCGGGGCCTGGCCGGGGGGCTGTTCCGGCCTCCGGTCCGGGGCGAAAATACTTTCCCCGACGCACATGTCCATGCCCCATCGTTCTTGCGGCGGCCTTCCAAACACCTTAAAGGCAGGGAAACCAGAAGATAAATGCGAGGTCGGAATGGTCGGTGCGGCGGGTTTGATGAGCGGCAAGCGCGGGCTGATCATGGGTGTTGCCAATGATAAGTCCATTGCCTGGGGGATTGCCCGGGAATGTGCGGCCGCAGGCGCCGAGATAGCCTTCACCTTCCAGGGTGAGGCACTGGAGCGGCGTGTGCGCCCGCTGGCGGAATCCATCGGGTCGGACATGATCCTGCCCTGCGACGTGACGGACCCCGCATCGATCGACGCGGCCTTCGCCGCGATCGAGGCGCGATGGGGCAAGCTGGACTTCATCGTCCACGCGATCGGCTTTTCGGACAAGAACGAGCTGCGCGGCCGCTACGTGGACACCAGCTACGCGAATTTCGAGCTGACGATGAACGTCTCCGTCTATTCCTTCACGGCTGTCGCGCAGCGCGCCGAGAAGCTGATGGGCGACGGCGGCTCGATGCTCACCCTCACCTATTACGGCTCCGAGCGGGTGATGCCGCATTACAACGTGATGGGCATCGCGAAATCGGCGCTGGAATGCTCCGTGCGCTACATGGCGATGGACCTCGGGCCGCGCGGCATCCGGGTGAACTCGCTCTCCGCCGGGCCGATCAAGACGCTGGCGGCCTCGGGCATCGGCGATTTCCGCTACATCCTGAAGTGGAATGAGCTGAACTCCCCCCTGCGCCGCAACGTGACCACCACGGACGTGGGCAAGGCCGGGATGTACCTGCTCTCCGACCTCTCCTCCGGCGTGACGGGCGAGAACCACCATGTCGATTCCGGATACCACGTCGTGGGCATGAAGGCCGAGGACGCACCGGACATCGACGTCGTTTCGGGGCGCAAGGAATGACCGACCGGCTGCCGCACGAGAAAGGGTTCCACGTCTCCTGGGACCAGATCCACCGCGACAGCCGCGCGCTCGCCTGGCGGCTGGACCACCAGGGCCCGGGCGAAGGCGGGGTGTGGACGGCCGTGGTCGCCATCACCCGCGGCGGCATGGCCCCGGCGATGATCCTCGCCCGCGAGCTCGACATCCGCGTCGTCGACACGATCTCGGTGAAGAGCTACGATCACCAGACCCAGGCCGAGGCCCATGTCCTGAAGGCGCCCGACGCGGCGATGATGGGCGACGGCACCGGCATCCTCGTGGTCGACGACCTGGTGGATTCCGGCAAGACCCTCGAACTGGTGCGCAGCCTCTACCCGAAGGCGCATTTCGCCACCGTCTACGCCAAGCCCAAGGGCCGGCCGATGGTCGACACCTACGTGACCGAGGTGAGCCAGGACACCTGGATCTTCTTCCCCTGGGACATGGCGCTGCAATACGTCGAGCCCTACCGGGGCCGCTGAGCCCCGCCCGACCGCCGGGCGCTCTTCTTGAGCGTGTCCGGCAGCCCACGGTCTCTGCTCCGCCTCCCCCGGGCCCCTCTCCCCCGCGCACGTCGCGCCGCCCGGTCTCGGCCTCCGCGCATGGCCCGTCTCTCCTGCGCGTGCGGCGTCAGCCGGTCTCTCCTCCGCGTAGCGCGCCTCGCCAGCGCGCTTGGCAGCGCCCGGTCTCCCCCACGGGCACGGCCCGTCTCTCCTTCGCGCGGGGCTCCGGCCGGCCCCTCCTCCGCCTCCCGAGCAGCGCGTCCCTCCAGCGCGCCCGGCGGCGCCCGGTCTCCCCTCACGGGCCCGGCCCGTCTCTCCCTCGCGTGGGGCTCCGGCCGGTCCCTCCTCCGCCACCCACGTAGCGCGTCCCTCCAGCGCGCCCGGCGGTGCCCGCCCCCCTCACGCGCATGGCCCCTGCTTCGGGCGCGGCGGCTGCCGGCCTCTCCTCAGTGTCCCGAGCGGGGCGCGTCTCTGCCGCGCGCCCGGTGCCGCCCAAGCGCCCTCACGGCGGATCACGCGCCATCACGGCCCCGGGGCCGGGCCCGCGCGCGCTTGAGGCTGGCGGCGGGGGCGTTATATCGTGGGGCATGTTCAGCAATTTCTTCGAATCGCTCATGGCCGCCTCCGGTGGCGAGCGCCGCCTCCACGCCGATGACGAACGCCTCGCGCTCGCGGCGCTGCTGGTGCGCGTCGCCCGGGCCGACGGCGTGTACGAGGCCTCCGAACGCGCCGAGATCGACCGGGTGCTCGCCGCCCGCTTCGCCCTCTCCACGCCCGACACCGAGGCCCTGCGCAGGTCGGCTGAGGCGGTGGAGAACGACGCGCCGGACACCGTGCGCTTCACCCGCACCCTCAAGGACGCCGTGCCCTACGAGCAGCGCCTCGGGCTGGTGGAGGCGCTGTGGCAGGTGGCCCTGGCCGATGACCGGCGCTCCAACGCGGAGAACAACCTGCTGCGGCTGGTGGTGAACCTGCTGGGCGTGTCGGACCGCGACAGCGGCATCGCCCGCCAGACCGTGCAGGACCGGCTCGGCGCAGGCGGCCCGGCCACACAGGGCGGCCCCTGGGGCGCCTGAGCGACGCTCCCTCTCCGTCTCGCCGCACTCCCGAAGCAGGACCTGTTCCTGGTGCCCGCCCTTGCGGCTGCCTCGGGACACTCACTGGCGGCGTCTCCCGCCATCTGCAGGCCCTCATCCTCACCGGCCCTCTCCAGAAAATCCGGCTCGCGTTACCAGCCTTGCGCCCGGCGGAGGCTGTTTCCGTCACCAGCCGTGCGCCTGGCGGAGGTCGCTCCCGTCACCGGCCGTGCGGCCGGCGGGGCCTGCTCAGGTCCCCAGCTTTGCGCCAGGCGGGGATTGCTCCCGTCACCAGCCGTGCGCCCGGCGGGGGTTGCTCCGGTCCCCAGCTCTGCGCCGGGCGGGGGCTGCTCCGGTCCCCAGCTTTGCACCGGGCGGGCGCTGCTCCCGTGATCGGCCGTGCACCCGGCGGGGGCCCTTGCCCTCGGGGGCATCGAGCCCCGTCGGGCGCCCGGCGGCGGCGGCGCGCCCGGGCGCCTCTCTCCGGACAGGAAAAGGCCCGGCAGGGCCGGGCCTTTCGCGGGTCAGGATGCGGCAGCGGGGCGCGGCCCCGGCGCCGGTCACTTCACGATGATCTCCGGCCCCATGCGCGAGTTCGGCAGCCAGGTGCTGAGCGCGGGAATGTAGGTGACCATGATGAGGAAGACGAAGAGCACCGCCACGAAGGGCAGAGCCGCCTTCACCACCCGCATCACCGACATGCCGGCCACGCCGGAGGTGACGAAGAGGTTCAGCCCCACCGGCGGCGTGATCATGCCGATCTCCATGTTCACCACCATGATGATGCCCAGATGGATCGGGTCGATACCCAGGTCCACCGCGATCGGGAAGATCAGCGGCGCGACGATCACGATCAGGCCCGAGGGCTCCATGAACTGCCCGCCGATGAGCAGGATCACGTTCACCACGATGAGGAAGCTCCACCAGCTCAGGCCCGCGTCGAGCAGCGAGGCGGCGAGTTCCTGGGGGATCTGCTCATCGGTGAGCACGTGCTTGAGGATGAGCGCGTTGGCGATGATGAACATCAGCATCACCGTGAGCTTGCCGCTCTCGAACAGCGCCTTGCGGGTGTCGGGGTGGAAGAAGGCGGTGACCGGGCTGAGCGGGCGGCGATGGAACGGGAGCGGACGGCCGTCCGTCCCGGCCAGCGGGCCCATGTCGCGGTAGACGAAGTTCGCCACGAAGAAGGCGTAGACGGCGGCGACGGCGGCGGCCTCCGTGGGGGTGAACAGCGCGGGCGTGAGGCCCGG
Source organism: Paroceanicella profunda (assembly GCF_005887635.2). Classification (GTDB taxonomy): domain Bacteria; phylum Pseudomonadota; class Alphaproteobacteria; order Rhodobacterales; family Rhodobacteraceae; genus Paroceanicella; species Paroceanicella profunda. The sequence continues at coordinate 3,904,442 of NZ_CP040818.1, forward strand.
CACGCCGTAGATGCCCACCATGATGACCACGATCAGCAGCAGGCCCCAGAAGGCGTCACGCGCGCCGGTGCCCACCTCACCCCAGCCCTGCCACTCCCCGCGCGGCAGGTTGCGCAGGCGGGCGACGACGTAGATCGCCAGCATCAGCATGAAACCGGCCAGGATGCCGGGGATCACGCCGGCGAGGAACATCCGCCCCACGGAGACATCCGTGGCCGCGGCATAGACCACCATCACGATGGAGGGCGGGATCAGGATGCCCAGCGTGCCCGCGTTGCAGATCACCCCGGCGGCGAAGTCCTTCGAATAGCCCTGCTGGCGCATGGCGGTGATCACGATGGAGCCGATGGCGACCACGGTGGCCGGGGAGGAGCCCGAGAGCGCCGCGAACATCATGCAGGAGAACACGCCGGCGATGGCGAGCCCGCCGGGCATGTGCCCCACGCAGGCGATGGCGAAGCGGATGATGCGCCGCGCCACGCCGCCGGTGGACATGAAGGTGGAGGCCAGCACGAAGAACGGGATGGCGGTGAGGGTGTAATGCCCGGCCATCGCGTTGAAGAAGGTCTGCGCCACGGCGCCCAGCGAGGTGTCCGACAGCACCAGCAGGAAGACCATCGAGGAGAAGCCGAGCGCCACGGCGATCGGCACGCCGACCAGCAGCAGGCCGACGATCATGATGAAGAGCAGTGCGACGTCCATTGGATCAGCCTTCCTTGTCGGCGCGCGCGGCCGCGTCTTCGACGAGTTCCTCGGCCTCGTGGCTCGCGATCACGTTCTCGATCTCGCCGCGCCCCAGCCGCACCGCGGCCTGCACGAAACGGAAGGTGAGCAGCGCGAAGCCCAGCGGCAGGATGAGATAGGGCAGCACCCGGGGGATCTTCTCGTACTCGTCGCCGTCATTGAACCAGCCGGAGAGGAACTCCAGGAACCCCGGCATGGGAATGTCGCTCACCTCGTACCAGCCCTGCGGCAGGAACTGCGGCACGAAGCCGGTGGGCAGCCAGCGCCCGGTGGTGGGGGGGAGATTGGCGAACGGCGCCCAGTAATCCCACGAGCCCTTCAGCAGCAGCAGCGCGTAGAGGATGCACACCAGCACGGCGAACCCGCCGAACATCCGGCGCACCGGCAGCGGAAACACCATGATCAGCGCATCCACCCCGAGGTTGGCGGAGACCTTCACGCAATAGCTGATGCCGAAGATCACCAGCCAGGCGAAGAGATACCCTGTCATCTCCACCGCCCAGAGGAACTCCACCTGCGGCAGGATCACCCCGTTGAACAGGTAGCGGATCGGCACGTTGATGAAGGTGATGAGCGTCATCAGCCCGAGCAGAACCGCGATCGCCGTCTCCTCGAACCCGTTCACGAAGCGCGCCACGGGGCCCGCTGGCTCGATTGTCTTGCCGGACATGGCCGGTCCTCCTCCCCTGTTGTCATCCGATGCGCGCCGGCAATGGGCGCCGGACAGGGAGAGGCGGCCCGGGGCCGCCTCTCCGCTCTCGCCTGCGCGGGGATCAGTGCTTGTCGTTGATGCTCTGGGCCAGCGCGATGAACTCCGGGCTCACGTCCTTCTCGAACTGCTCCCAGACCGGCTTCATCGCCACCACCCAGTCCTTGCGCTGCTCGGGGGTGAGCTCGCGGATCACGCCGCCGGCGTCGAGGATGGCCTGGCGCGCGGCCATGTCCACCGCGTTCACCTCGGCGTTGCGCTCATCCGTCACCTCGTCGAGGATCTGGGAGATCTGGGTGCGCACGTCCTCCGGCAGGCCCATCCACCACTGGGCGTTCACCGCCACCAGGTAGTCGAGCAGGCCGTGGTTGGTCTCGGTGGAGCCGTCCTGCACCTCGAAGAACTTCTGGCCGTAGATGTTGGACCAGGTGTTCTCCTGCCCGTCGACGACACCGGTCTGCAGCGCGCCGTAGACCTCCGAGAAGGCCATCTTCTGCGGGCTCGCACCCAGCGCCGACATCTGCGCCACCAGCACGTCGGAGGATTGCACGCGGAACTTCAGCCCCTTCGCGTCCTCCGGCTCCAGAAGCGGCTTGTTGGCGGAGAACTGCTTCAGCCCGTTGTGCCAGAACCGCAGGCCCATCACGCCGCGCTTGACCATGCTGGACTTGAGTTCCTGGATCTCGTCGGTGCCCTGGAACTCGTCCACCGCTTCCATGTTCTTGAACATGAAGGGCAGGTCGAAGATGCGGAACTTCTTGGTGAACTGCTCGAACTTGGAGAGCGAGGGCGCGATCATCTGCACGTCGCCGAGCAGCAGGGCCTCCATCTCCTTGTCATCGCCGTAGAGCGAGGAGTTCGGGAACACCTCCACGCACACCTTGCCGTTCATCTCCTCGTTCACGCGCTGGGCGAAGAGGGCGGCCGCGAGGCCCTTGGGATGCTTGTCGGCATTGGTGACATGGCTGAACTTGATCACGGTCTCGCCGGGGTCGCACTGGGCGAAGGCCGAACCGGCCGCGAGGGTGAGAGCCGCCGCGGCGGCAAAGGTCGCAAGACGCATGGATGTATCCTCCCAGGATCTTCATTGGCCGGCATCTGCCGGCATTCGGCCGGCGTTGACCGGCTCACGCAGGGATAACAGCAGAGCGGAGGGCCGCCGCGCAAGCATCACGATCACGCCGCTTTGAGGCGGGCTTTTTCATTTCATTTCAATATCTTGCCTTACCATGCACATACCGCACCGCACCATGCGGAAGACAGGGTGTGGAAAATCGCACGGATCGCCGCCGGGCATTCCGATTTCCCGCCCGCGGCCTGACAGCGCACCGAATCACGCCCCGCGCATCGCCCCCGCGAAGCGCGGCCACACGTCGGCGCGGCCCGCGGCCGCCCACGGGCCCGGGCATCGGGCGCATCGGGCGCCTCGCGACATGCGCGGGACGCGTGGCCGCGGTTGCGCACCGTGCAAGTGCACACCCGAATGCCCCGCCCCTGACCGGGGAGCACAGCGGGGGCGACGCGCCGCGACATGCGCAGGGAGACTGCACGCGGGAGCGCCGCCTGGCATGCGGGCAGAGCGGCGCCCACCGGTCGCCGTGCGGCACGCGCGCGGCACCGCCGGTGCGTTCCGAAGGCGTGTGCGCAGGGCGTCGCCCACGGGGCGCCGCGCGGCATGCGCGCGCGGCGCCGCCAGTGCGCTCTGGTGACAGGTGAAAAGAACGGACCTCGCAGGCACTTTGCGGCACGCCGGGGCACGCGGCGCCGGCGGTGCGCTCCGACGGCGGTGCACTCCGGCGGCGGGGGTCGCCTCCGGTCAGTCCGCGTCGGCCTCGCTGCGGAACAGCTCGGGCTGCAGGCCGTGGCGCTTGAGCTTGTCATAGAGGGTCTTGCGCGGCAGGGCGAGCAGGTCGCAGGCCTCCGCCACCCGGCCGCCGGTGGCGCGCAGCGCCTCGGCGATCAGCGCGCGCTCCACCCGGTTCACCTGGCCGGCGAGGCCCGGTTCCTCCGCCGGGGCCTCCGCCTCCGCAAGGCCGAGCAGCCGCCGCTCGGCGACATTGCGCAGTTCGCGCAGGTTTCCGGGCCAGGGCCGGGCCAGCAGCCCCGCCAGTTCCCCCGGCGCGAGCGGCGGAACGGGGCGGGCGAACCGCCCGGCGGCCGCTTCGGTGAAATGCCGGTAGAGGGCGGGAATGTCCCCGGCCCGGCTGCGCAGCGGCGGGATGTCGAGCCGCGCCACGTCCAGCCGGAAGAACAGGTCGGCGCGCAGCGCACCGGAGCCGACCAGCGCCCGCGGGTCGGCGTTGGTGGCGGCCATGATCGACAGGCCCAGCCGGGTCACGCCCTCCGGCCCCTGGATCTCCCGCGCCTCGACCAGGCGCAGCAGCGCCGGCTGCCGGGACGGCGGCATGGAGCCGATCTCGTCGAGAAACAGCGTGCCGCCCTGCGCGCGCCGCGCCGCGCCCTCCTGCCCCTTGGCACCGAAGAGCACCGGCTCCGCCAGATCCTCGGTGAGCAGCGCGCAGTTTACCGCCACGAAGGGCCCGCCGGGGTGGCGCAGGTCATGGATGGCCCGGGCGGCCAGTTCCTTGCCGGTGCCGGTCTCGCCGGTGATGAGCAGGTCGGCCGGGGTGGCGCCGAGGGTGCGGATGCGCGCGCGCAGCCGCTCGGCCGGCTCCGAGGCGCCGATCACCCGCGCCGCGGGGTCCGCCCCCGAGAGCGCCTGGCGCAGGGCGCGGTTCTCCAGCACCAGCCGGCGCTTCTCGCAGGCCCGGGTGGCGACCTCGACGAGCTGTGCCGGCGGGCACGGCTTCTCCAGGAAGTCATAGGCCCCCGCCCCCATTGCGCGCACCGCCATCGGGATGTCGCCGTGGCCGGTGAGCAGCACCACCGGCAGGTCCGGGTCCAGCGCGCGGATGCGCGCCAGCAGGTCGAACCCGTCACGCCCGGGCATGCGCACGTCGGAGATCACCGCGCCGGGGAAGCCCGCGGTCACGTGGTCCATCGCCTCGATCAGGGCGCTGGCGGTGCGCACCTCGAAGCCGGCGAGGTCCAGCGTCTGGGCCAGGGCGGTGCGCACGGCGCGTTCGTCGTCCACCAGCAGGATGAGGGGGAGGGCATCGGTCATGCGGCTTCCTCGCGCGCGCCTTCGGTGAGGGTCACGGTGAACACCGCGCCACCGTCGGGATGGGTGGCCCCGCGGATCACGCCGCCGAAGCTCTGCACGATGCCGTAGGAGATCGACAGGCCAAGGCCCAGGCCATGCCCCTCCCCCACCTGCTTGGTGGTGTAGAACGGGTCGAACAGCCGGCCGGCGGCATCCTCGGAAAGGCCGGGGCCGCTGTCACGCACGCTCAGGCTCACCCGCCCGTCGCCGGCGCGCGTGGCACTGATCCCGATGTGCGGCGCGGGTTGGCCGCGCATCGCGTCCGCGGCGTTGGAGAGCAGGTTCACCAGCACCTGCGCGAGGCGCACGCCGCCGCCGCGCACCACGATGCCGCCGGGCGCCCAGTCCACCGTCACCCCCTCCTCGGCGAAGCGGCCCTCGAGCAGGCCCAGGCTGTCGGCCACCACCTGGTCCAGCGCCACGTCGCGCAGTTCCTCGCCCTCCCGGCGCACGAAGGCGCGCAGGTTGCGGATGATCCGGGCCATGCGGGCGGTGAGATCGGCGATCTGGGTGAGGTTCTCGCGCGCCTCCGCCTCGCGGCCACGGTCGAGCAGGATGGTGCCGTTCTCCGCGAAGGAGCGGATGGCGGCAAGCGGCTGGTTCAGCTCGTGGCTGATGCCGGCAGACATCTGCCCGAGGGCGGAGAGCTTGCCCGCCTGAACGAGGTCGTCCTGCGCGCGGCGCAGCGCCTCCTCCGCCGCGCGGCGCTCGGCCACCTCGCCGATCAGCCGGTGGTTGGTGCGGGTGAGCTCGCGCGTGCGCTCGCCCACCAGGCGCGAGAGCTCGGCGCGGGTGTCCTCCTCAAACTGCAGCCGGGCGGCCAGCGCGGCCCGGCGCTGCGCCAGCAGCAGCCAGCCCAGCCCCAGCACCAGCACCACGGCGCCGGAGGACACGCCCGTCAGCCGGGCGCCGGACAGCACCTCCCCGGTGTCGAGCAGGATATGGGCGTCGAACCCCAGCGGGTTCACCGGCTGCGACAGGTGCAGCACCGTGCCCGGGCGCAGGCCGAACTCCGCCCAGGGCGCGCCCACCGTCCAGGTTTCCCGGCCCTCGATGCTGCCGCGGCCGAACTCCGGCAGGTTGCGCAGCGGCGCCCGGTCATACTGGCGCGACAGGATCATCTCGGTCAGCTCACGGTCCGGCAGCAGTGCCGTGGTGCGGAACACCAGCCCGGGTTTCGAGGCGATGAACACCACGGAATTGCGGTCCGTGAACCAGATCAGGTCCTGCTCGTCCTGCCAGCCGGCCTCCAGCACCTCCACGTCCACCTTCACCGCCACGACGCCGATCACCGTGTTGTCGGGCGCGCGCACGGGGCTGGCGAAGAAATAGCCGCGCAGCGCGGTGATGGAGCCCCGGGCGTGGTAGCGGCCCAGCCCCCCGGCCAGCGCGTCGCGGAAATAGGGGCGGAAAGTGTAGTTGTTGCCGATGAACGTGGGCTCGCGGCGCCAGTTGGAGGCGGCGATGGTGAGCCCGTCCGGGCGCATCAGGTAGATGTCGAGCGCGCCGGTGAAACCCGCGAGCCGCTCCATCAGCTCGTTCGCCTCCGGGATGGCGCCGGGCATGTCGCCGAGGCTGCGCGCGATCACCGGCATCTCCGCCACCAGGCGCGGCAGGGCGCGGTAGCGGTCGATCTGGCCTTCCAGGCGGTCGCGCGCCAGGCGCAGGGTGTTCTCGCCCCGCGCGGCAAGGCGGTCCATGCCGGTGCTGCGCCCGGCCCACCACCCCACGCCGCCCGCCAGCAGCGTGGCCGCGAGGATCAGGCAGAACGGCAGATAGCGGCGCATGGCACCTCCGGTTCGCGGCGAGGGCGGCAGATTAGGGGCTTCCCCCGTTGCGCGGAAGTCCCCATGGTCGACAAGCCGGCCCGGGCTGGTTAACCATGTGCCCGGTCCGGGAGGAGAACCACTACATGAAACCTGAAATCCTGATGATGGGCCCCATGCACCCGGTGTGCATGACGGCCCTGGAAGACGCCTACACCATCCACCGTTACTGGGAAGCGGACAACAAGACCGCCTTCCTGGCCGAGAACGGCCCCGGCATCCGCGCCGTGGCCACCAATGGCCACCTGGGCTGCCCGGAAGCGATCATCACCGCGCTGCCGAAACTGGAGATCATCTCCAGCTACGGCGTGGGCTATGACGCGATCCCGGTGAAATTCGCCATCGAGCATGGCGCGAGGATCACCAACACGCCGAACGTGCTGAACGACGCCGTGGCCGAGATGGCGCTGGGGCTGATGCTGGCGCTGTGCCGGCGCATCCCGCAGGCCGATGCCTTCATGCGCGAGGGCAAATGGGCCAAGGGCGGCTATCCGCTCACCGGCGAGCTGACCGACCGCAAGGTGGGCATCCTCGGGCTGGGGCGGATCGGCAAGGAAATCGCGAAGCGCTGCGAGGCGTTCAAGATGACCGTGGTCTATCACGGCCGCCGCGCCCAGGAGGGCGTGGAGTGGCAGTATTACGGCGATCTCGAGGAGATGGCCCGTGACGTGGACTGGCTGGTGGTCATCGCCCCCGGCTCGGCCGAGACGAAGGGCATCGTGAGCCGCAAGGTGCTGGAGGCCCTCGGGCCGGACGGCGCCATCGTGAACGTGGCCCGCGGCGCGCTGATCGACGAGGCGGCGATGGCCGAGCTGCTGGCCAGCGGCGGCCTGGGCGGCGCGGCCCTCGACGTGTTCGAGGAGGAGCCCCTGCCGGACGTCACGCCCTTCCTGCTCGACAATGTCGTGCTCTCGCCCCACCAGGGCTCGGCCACCTACAAGACCCGGGCGGCCATGGGCCAGCTGGTGGTGGACAATCTCGCCGCGCATTTCGCCGGCAAGCCGCTGATCTCCGAAGTCACGGAGTGAGGCCGCCGGCCCCGCCCACCCGGGCGGGGCCGACACGCGCTCAGTGCGCCGGCGCGCCGCCGCCTTCCGCCGCGGGCTTGCGCACCAGCGGCAGCATGAACAGCATCAGCGCGAACATCACCCCCAGCAGCAGGAACACGTCGGCGAAGGACATCACCATCGCCTGCTGCTGCACGATGCCGGCAAGCTGGCTCAGCGCCGCCTGCTCCGCGTTGCCGCCCAGCACCGGGGTGAAGGCGGCCGTGATGTTCTCGAGCTGCTGTTCGGCCCAGGGCGCGCCCCAGGAAACATGCTCGGACAGCCGCTCGTAGTGCATGTCGGTGCGCGAATTGAGCATGGTGTTGATCCAGGCGAGGCCGAAGGCGCCGCCGAGGTTCCGCGTGAGGTTGAACAGGCCCGAGGCGTTCTTGATCCGGTCCGGCGGCAGGGTGCCGAGGGCGAGCACGTTGATCGGGATCATGCACAGCATCAGCGAGACGCCACGCAGGGCCTGGGGGAAGAACAACTCCCAGAACGCCCAGTCCTTGGTGATGGGCGTGAGCTCGTAGCACGAGGCCGCGAAACCGAAGAGCCCGGTGCCGATGATGTAGCGCGGGTCCACCTTTCGGGCGAGGTTGCCCACGATGGGCGCGGTGAGGAACATGAACAGCCCGCTCACGAACACCGTCTCGCCGATCTGCAGCGCCGAATAGTCCCGCACCCGGCTGAGGTAGAGCGGGTAGAGATAGGTGAGCCCGTAGAGCCCCACGCCCAGCACGAAGGTCATCAGCGAGCCCACGGCGAAGTTCCGGTCCGAGAAGGCGCCGAGGTCGACGATCGGCGTCTCGCGCGTGAAGGCCCGCCAGAAGAAGATCAGCGCGCCGATGGTGCTGGCCACCGCCAGGATCACGATGGTCCGGTCCTGGAACCAGTCGTCCTTCTCCCCCTCCTCCAGCACGTATTCCAGCGCGCCGAGGAACACCGCCATGGCCGCGAGGCCGACATAGTCGAACCGGCGCAGGAGCGCGTGGTCCGGCTCGTCGAAATCCACCAGGAACCAGGCCAGCAGCGTGGCGGCGATGCCGGGGATGACGTTCACCAGGAACAGCCAGTGCCAGGAGAAGATCTCGGTGAGATAGCCGCCCACCGTGGGCCCGATGGTGGGCGCGAGCGTGACCGTGAGCCCCACCACCGCCATCACCGGCCCCTGCAGGCGCTTGGGGAAGATCGTGTAGGAGGCCGCGAAGGCCGTGGGGATCATGCCGCCGCCGATGAAGCCCTGGATGGCGCGGTAGAGGATCATCTCGTTGATCGAGGTCGCCGTGGCGCAGAGCACGCTGGCCGCGGTGAAGCCCGCCGCGGAGATGGTGAAGAGCACCCGTGTCGACAGCCCCCGCGACAGGAACCCCGAGAGCGGGATCATGATCACCTCGGCGATCAGGTAGCTCGTCTGCACCCAGGAAATCTCGTCCGGCGAGGCCGAGAGCCCCGCCTGGATCTCCGAGAGGGAGGAGGAGACGATCTGGATGTCCAGGATCGCCATGAACATGCCGAAGACCAGCGCCGCGAAGGCAATGATCTTGCGCGGCGTGACTTCCGGTTCGCCCGGTGCGGCCATGGCTCAGCCCTCCCCCTGCCCGCTCAGGGCGCCCGGCGCGTGTCGGCCGTCACCACCACGGAGAGGCCCGGGCGCAGCCAGCCGGCATCCGCCACGTCCTGCGGCACGGTGATGCGCACGGGCAGGCGCTGGACGACCTTGGTGAAGTTGCCGGTGGCATTCTCCGGCGGCAGCATGCTGAACACCGCACCGGAGGCGGGCGAGAGGCCCTGCACATGGCCGGTCACGTGGCGGTCCGGGAACGCGTCCACGGTGATGTCGACCGGCGTGCCCGGGGTGAGCTTGCCGATCTGCGTCTCCTTGAAGTTCGCCTCGATGTAGATCGCGCCCAGCGGCACAACCGCCATCAGCCGCCGGCCCGGCGAGATGTAATCCCCCGCCACCACCGAGCTGTTGCCCACCACGCCGTCGAAGGGCGCGCGCAGCACGGTGGCATCGAGGTCGCGCTGGGCCTGGTCGCGCTGGGCTTCCAGCCCGGCGAGGGAGGCCTCGGCCTCGGTCTTCTGGGCCTTCACCACCGCGAGATTGGCCTTGGCGGAGGCCACCCCGGCCTCGGCGGCCTTCACCCCGGCGCGCGCGGTGGCGAGCGAGGTTTCCGCCTCCTGCTTCTGCTGGACGGACGCGGCCTTGGTGGTGGCGAGATTGGCGTAGCGGTCGTAGTCGATACGGGCGAAATCGGCGCTGGCACGGGCCGATTCGAGCTCGGCATCCGCCTGGTCGATGCCCACGCGGGCCGCCTCCACCTGCTGGGTGATGCGATCGACCGACGCGCGCTGCGCGGCGATCTGCGCCTCGGCCTGGCGCAGCGCGATCCGGTAATCGCCGTCATCCATCTCCACCAGCGGATCGCCGGCCTTCACGGCCTGGTTGTCGACCACCGGAACCCGGGCCACGTAGCCGGTGATCCGGGGCGAGAGAATGGAGTAATCGGCCTGGACATAGGCGTCGTCCGTCTCCTCCAGGAAGCGGCCGACGGTCCAGTACTGATAGCCGTACCATGCGCCCGCGGCGATTGCGGCGGCGAGAATCGCGAAGAGGACGATGCGCCTGCGCCCGCCTTTCGGCGGCTTCGCCTGTTCCGCGCCGCCGGCCGTACCGGTCGCGACGGTCTCGGTGCCCTGCGCGGGCGGACGCGCGCCGGGCGCCTCCTGCCGGTCCTGCGGGCCCTTTTCGCTTTCGTAATCCCTGGCCATGGATCAATCCCCGGTACGCATTCAGCTTGGATTCAGATGACAGTCGCGTGACCGAACGGTTCGGTCAGGGGGTTGACTTAGAGCCTCCGACGCCCGATTTCAAGATGACTGAACGGTTCGGTCAACGATTTGCGTTCATGGATGCATCCGGCCCCCGCTCGGTGCACGATGGGCCCGACACACCGGATGACGACAGACGCTCCGGATGGACACAGAGGTGGGATGCACACGGTGGATGATACGCTCGAAGACGGCTCGGCCAGCACCGACACCGCCAAGCGTCGACAGATCCTGAACGGCGCCGCGGAGATGTTCCTCGCCCAGGGGTTCGACGCGACCTCCATGGGCCAGATCGCGAAGCACGCCGGGGTGTCGAAGGGCACGCTCTACGTGTACTTCGACAGCAAGGAGACGCTCTTCAGCGCGATGGTGGCCTGCCACAAGGAGCGCACCGCCGAGCAATGGCTGCTGCCCGATCCGGAGTGTACCGATGTCGAGGCCACGCTGCTGGAGCTGTCCTGCAACCACATCGAGCGGCTGACCGACCCGAAGCACGTGAAGCTGGTGCGCATGGTCATCGCCGCCTCCGAGCGCTTCCCTGTGGTGGGACAGCGCTTCTACGAGGCCGGGCCGGCGCTGGGGGCGCGGCGACTGGCGGGCTGGCTGGACACCCAGGTGGCGCGCGGCTCGCTGGTCATCCCGGACACCACCCAGGCCGCCTGGCAGCTTCTCGGCATGCTCCACCACCCCACGCTCGTCGCCGTGGCGATGGGCGGCCATCCCCGCCCCCCGCGGGAGGACATGCAGGAGGTCGCGCGCGGCGCCGTGCGCACCTTCATGGCCGCCTACGGGCCGCGCTGAGACGCCCCTGCCACCCGCTCAGCCGCGCATGCGCGCCCCGTCGGCGTCGAACAGCGGCGTGGTGACGAGGCGCGCGGGCCGCATGCGCCCGAGGATCTCGATCTCCACTTCCAGCCCCTCGGACGCCAGCTCCGCCGGCACGAAGCCCAGCGCCACGGAGGCCTGCGCATGGTGCGCATACCCCCCCGAGGTCACGAAGCCCCGCACCCGGCCGTCGATCCAGATCGGCTCATAGGCCACCACGTCGGCCTCGTCCGCCTTCACCACGAAGGCGCAGAGCCGGCGGGCGGGCTCCTCCTCCGCCGCCGCCTCCGCGCCGATGAACCCGCCGCGTGCATGGTCCACGAAACGGCCCAGCCCGGTCTCGCCGGGCATGTAGTCCGGCCCGTATTCGCGCAGCCAGGAGCCGAAGAACTTCTCCAGCCGCAGGCTCATCATTGCCCGCATGCCGAAGGGCCTTGCCTCCAGCCCCTCGGAGGCCGCCATGAGCTGGTTGTAGAGGGCGAGCTGGCTCTCCCAGTCCACGTGCAGCTCGTAGCCGAGGTCGCCGGTGTAGGAGACACGCTGCACCAGGGCGCGCACCGGGCCGATGTCCATCTCCCGCGCATCCATGAAGCGCAGCCCGTCCACGTCGCCATGCGCCACGCGCCCCAGCCACTCCCGCGCCCTGGGCCCCGCGATCTGGAAGCCGATGCGCCGGGTGGAGACATTCTCCACCCGCACCCCGGAAGGCGGCAGGTGGCTCTCGAACCAGCGCATGTGGAAGGCCTGCGCGCCGAAACTGGCGGTGAGCTGGTAGCGCTGCGGCCCGAGGCAGGTGATGGTGAAATCGCCGATGATCCGCCCGCGCGGGCTGAGCATGGGCGAGAGGGTGATGCGGCCCGGCTTCGGCAGGCGCCCGGCCATCACCTGCGCCAGCCAGCCCTCCGCGCCCGGGCCGGTGACGAGGTACTTGCCGAAATTGTGGATCTCGTTGAGCCCCACCGCCCCGCGCACCGCGGCGCATTCACCCGCCACCGCCTCGAAGGCGTTCGAGCGCCGGAAGGAGGGCACCTCGTGCGGCAGGTCGCCCGGCCGGGCGAAGTAGTTCACCACCTCCATGCCCGAATGCGCGCCGAAGACCGCCCCCTGCGCCTTCCACGCGGCATAGACCGGGGTGGTCTGGAAGGGGCGCGCGGCCGGCAGCTCCTCATTCGGATAGCTCACCGAGAAGCGGCGCTGGTAATTCTCCTTCACCTTCAGGCGGGTATACCCGGGGGTGATCCAGCGCCCGGCCGTCGCGTCGCGGTGGAGCATGCCGAAGCGGGCGACATCCATGGCGAAGACATCGCGCTCCGGCTCGCCCTCGATCATCCATTGCGCCAGCGACAGGCCCACGCCGCCGCCCTGGCTGAAACCGGCCATCACCGCGCAGGCCGACCAGTAGTTGCGCAGGCCCGGCACCGGGCCCACCAGCGGGTTTCCGTCCGGCGCGAAGGTGAAGGGGCCGTTGATGATGGTTTTTATCCCCGCGCGCTGCAGCACGGGGAAGCGGCGATAGGCGAATTCCACCGAGTCGGAGATCCGGTCGAGCTTGTTCTCCAGCAGCTCGTGGCCGAAGTCCGCGGGGGTGCCGTCCACCGCCCAGGGGTCGCAGGGCTGCTCGTAGAAGCCGATGCACAGGCCCCTGCCCTCCTGGCGCAGGTAGCTTTCGCCGCCGGGGTCCATCACGTGCGGCAGCTCGGCGCCGCGCTCGTATACCTCCGGGGTCTCCTCGGTGACGAGATACTGGTGCTCCATCGGGTGCAGCGGCAGGGTGAGCCCGGCGAGCGCCCCCACCTCCCGCGCCCAGAGGCCGGCGGCATTCACCACATGCTCGGCATGGATGGTGCCGGCGGGGGTGACCACGTCCCAGGTGCCGTCGGGGCGCGGGTTGGTCTCGAGCACCGGGGTGCGCAGGATGATCTCGGCGCCGGCCAGGCGGGCGGCCTTCGCATAGGCATGCGTGGTGCCCGAGGGGTCGAGATGGCCGTCGAGCGGATCGTAGAGCGCACCGAGCACGCCCTCGGTGTTGGTGATGGGGGATAGGGCGCGGATCTCCTCGGGGCCGATGATCTCCGTCTCCAGCCCCATGTAGCGGTGCTTGGCGCGCTCGGCCTTGAGGTAGTCGAGCCGCTCGGGCGTGTCCGCAAGCGTCACGCCGCCCACGTGGTGAAGGCCGCAGCTCATGCCGGTGATCTCCTCCAGCTCGCGGTAGAGGCGGATGGTGTAGCCCTGCAGCGCTGCCATGTTGGTGTCGGCGTTGAGCGTGTGGAACCCTCCCGCCGCGTGCCAGGTGGAGCCGGAGGTGAGCTCGGAGCGCTCCACCAGCACCACGTCCGACCAGCCCAGCCGGGTGAGGTGGTAGAGCACCGAGCAGCCGACCACCCCGCCGCCGATCACCACAACGCGCGCCTGTGTTCTCATGGATCATCCCCCTGCCATGCCGGACATGCCCCGAGCCTAGGCGCAGATCGGCGGCGGCGGATCGCTCTTTGCGACATCCGCACGCCCCGCGCCGACCTGCCGCACCCGGAGCCGTCTTGGACGCACTCAGCCGAACTCGGCCGAACTCAGACGGAGGAGCCCCCGGCCTCCACGATGCGCACGCCGTCGATGCGCCAGCCGTCCTCGGTCTCGATCATGGTGTATTCCGCGACATAGGACATGCCGCGGGCGTCGCGCAGGAAGACGGTCTGCACCGGGCGGCCCTCGCGCATCACCACCGGGCCCATGGTGACCTCCTCCGGCCGCCAGACCATCGGGTAGCCGTTGCGCACCATGGCGCCGAAGTTCCGCGCGTCATGGAACATCCGGCGGATCATCGGGGAAGCGAAGGCGAAGGCGCCCTCGAGATCCTCGGCGCGGAACGCCTCGATCTGCCGGGTGACCACCGCGGCCATGGCCTCCTCGCGCTCACCGGCCGTGGCCGTGCCCACAGGCACCGCCATCGCCATGACCAGCGCACAGGCCCGCGTCACCGCGCCCAGGGCCTCCGCGACATTCGATCGTCCCGACATCCGGTTTCCTTCCGCTCCGCCTGGGCCCAGCATGCGGCCGGACCGGCGCGAACCCAAGCGCAAACATCGCGGCCGCACGGGGTTTACACATTCACATAAATGAATACATACTCCGGACAAGGCGACAGGCGGAAGGACCACACATGCCACAGGACTGGGTGAACGGGCTGACGGGCGGCGGGCTGATCGGGCTGGCCGCGGCGCTCTACCTGCTGATGAACGGGCGCATCATGGGGGTGAGCGGCATCCTGGGAGGGCTGCTGGCGCCGGGGCCGCGCGCGGAGCGGGCGGAGCGCGCGCTGTTCGTGGCCGGCGTGATCGTGGCACCGCTGGCGCTGACGGCCTTCGGCGACGGATTGCATCTCGAGGTGACCGCCGCCCCGGCGCTGCTGGTGGCCGGCGGGCTGCTGGTGGGGGTCGGCACACGGATGGGTTCGGGCTGCACGTCGGGACACGGCGTGTGCGGGCTCTCGCGGCTGTCGCGGCGCAGCGTCGTGGCGGTGGCGCTGTTCATGATCAGCGCCGGGGCGACGGTGGCGGTGCTGCGGCTGGCGGGGGGCCTGTGATGCTGCGCGCGGTCATGGCCTTCGCCTGCGGGCTGGTGTTCTCGGCGGGGCTGATCCTGTCGGACATGGTGAACCCGGCCCGGGTGCAGGCCTTTCTCGACATCGGCGGGGCCTGGGACCCGACGCTGGCCTTCGTGATGGGGGGCGCGGTCTGCGTGGCGGCCCTCGGCTGGGCGCTGGCGCGCGGCCGCCGCACGGCCGTGCTGGGCGGGCCGCTGCCCGGCCCGCCGGCAGGGCGCGTCGACGGTCGGCTGGCCTTGGGCGCGGTGCTCTTCGGCGTCGGCTGGGGGCTGGTGGGCTTCTGCCCCGGACCGGCCCTGGCCGCCCTGGGCGCCGGACGGCCCGAACCCTGGATCTTCGCGGCCGCGATGCTGGCCGGCATGCTGGGCTGGCAGATGGCCGCCGCCCTGCGCGGAAGATCCGGCTGAGCGCATGCGAAAGGCCCGCACGCCGCCGCCTTCGCCCCGGCGCCTGCGCGAAGGCCCCGGACGCGGGCAACGCCCGAACCAAGCCCGTGCGACCTCACCGGGGGACACCCCGGGGCAGGCTCCACGACACGCAGCAGTGTCCGGAGCGCCGATTGCAGGTTTCATCGAGAGGTTTCGCGGCCCGGGCAGCTTCCGCACGGGCTCACGGCCGGGAGGATGTGGCCACGGGATGTCCCGGCAACTCCCGACCTGCTTCTCCACCGGGGAGCGTTGGGTCGGCGGCGAAGCCCGCAGATGCTGCCCGATCGGAAAATGCGGCACCGGGGTGTCCCCGCGGAACCAGCACGGATCCCCCGGCCGGGAGGAGAAGCGGCACCGCCAGCGCGCCGGCGGAACCGGCGCCTCGGGGGGCATCGAGCCCCCGCTCGGCGCCCGCCGCCCGGACGGGCCGGGCGGCGCGCGGCGTCACCGGCCCGCGAGAGGCCGGCGCGCCGCCGCGGCGGTCAGTCGGCGAGCGCCCCTTCGAGCGCCCGGTCGATCAGCGCCACCGTTTCCGGCACGCCGTAAAGCGCGATGAACCCGCCGAAGCGCGGCCCCTGGCTGGCGCCGAGCAGCACTTCGTAGATGGCCTTGAACCAGTCGCGCAGCGGCTCGAACCCATGGGCGTTGCCGACGGCGAAGACCTCGTCCTGCAGGGCTTCCGCATCCGCACCGCCGGTCCAGACGGCGAGACGGGCGCGCAGCTCCTCCAGCGCGGCACGCTCCCGCTCCTCCGGCGCGCGGAAGCGCTTGCCGGGTTTCACGTGATCGTTGAAGTAGCGCACGGCCTGGGCGGCGGCGGCATCCAGGCCCGGGTGGCTCTCCGGGCCCGCGTCGGGCGCATATTTGCGGATGAAGCCCCACATCGTCTCCGCGGTCTCGGCCGAGGCGGCGGAGGCGAGGTTCAGCAGCATGGAGTAGGACACCACCATGTCGGACTCCGGAACCTTGCCGCCGTGGATGTGCCAGACGGGGTTGGCGAGCTGCTGCTCCGGGCTCTGGCCGGCAAAGGCGCGCAGATGGGCGTGGTACTCGTCCACGGCCTTGGGGATCACGTCCCAGTGCAGGCGCTTCGCGGTCTTGGGCTTCTGGAACATGAACAGGCTGAGGCTCTCGGGGCTGGCATAGGTGAGCCAGTCCTCGATGGACAGCCCGTTGCCCTTCGACTTGGAGATCTTCTGGCCGGTGCCGTCCAGGAAGAGCTCGTAGTTGTAAAGCTCCGGCGCCGGGCGGCCCAGCGCGCGGCAGATCTTCGTGCCCAGCTCGGCCGAGGGGATCAGGTCCTTGCCATGCATCTCGTAATCGACGCCGAGGGCGGCCCAGCGCATCGCCCAGTCCGGCTTCCACTGCAGCTTCACATGGCCGCCGGTGACCGGCACCTCGATGCGCTCGCCGTCCGGCTCGGCATAGACGATGGTGCCCTTCTGCAGGTTGCGCTCCAGTGTGGGCACTTGCAGCACCTTGCCGCTCTTCGGGCTGACGGGCAGGAAAGGCGAATAGGTCTCACGCCGCTCCTCGTTCACGCCGCCGAGGGTGGGGAGCATGATCTCCATCACCTTGTCATACTGCGCCAGCACGCTGAGCAGCATCTCGTCGAAGCGCCCGGCCTTGTAATACTCGGTCGCGGAGGCGAACGCGTACTCGAAGCCGAAGGCGTCGAGGAAGGCCCGCAGCCGGGCGTTGTTGTGCTCGCCGAAGGAGGGATGCGTGCCGAACGGGTCGCGCACCTTCGTGAGCGGCAGGTCCAGGTCCAGCGCCAGTTCCTCGCGGTTGGGAACGTTGCCGGGCACCTTGCGCAACCCGTCCATGTCATCGGAGAAACACAGCAGCCGGGTGGGAATGTCGGACAGGGTCTCGAAGGCATGGCGGACCATCGTGGTGCGCGCCACCTCCCCGAAGGTGCCGATATGCGGCAGGCCGGAGGGGCCGTAGCCGGTCTCGAACAGCACATAGCCCTTCTCGGGCGCCCGTTTCTCATAGCGTTTGACCAGACGCAGGGCCTCCTGGAAAGGCCAGGCCTTGGAGTTGAGGGCAATGTCGCGCAATCCGGTCATATCTCTGATCCTCGGAGACCCCCGGGACTGTCCCGGGTGGGCGGACTCCTATTGCCCCTCAGGGCCATGGTCAATAATGTCCGCCGCGATCGCAACCACCGGAGACCCCTCATGGACGTGGAACATTCCTTTTCCCCCCAGGACGCACTTGTTGCCGTGATGGTGGCAACCTCGGCGGCGGACGAAAACCTCTCCACGACCGAGCTGCTGGTCATCACCCGTATCATCGACACGCTGCCGGTCTTCGCGGGATATGACGGCGACCGGGTCAAGACCGTCTCGCAATCGGTGTTCGACCTGTTCGAGGTCGAGGACGGGATCGAGGCGCTGCTCGGGCTGGTGCGCGAAGCCCTGCCCGAAGGCTTCAACGAGACCGCCTACGCGCTGGCCTGCGACGTGGCCGCGGCGGACGGCAACGTGAAGATGTCGGAACTGGAGTTCCTGCAGATCCTGCGCCACGACCTCGGTGTCGGCCGGCTGGCGGGCGCGGCCATCGAGCGCGGCGCCCGGGCCCGGTTCCAGCGCCTGCCGGCGGAGTGACCCCCCCCGACCGGGGCAATGGAGCAACGGTCTGCACCGGAATTGATGCAGCGCGGAACAATTCCCCTTCACGCTGACGTTTACCCCCTGTAAACCAGAATTCACTGGTCCTTGGGGGAATTCAATGTCGCTCTATCTTCGTGTGTCGCTCTTCGTCGCCGCCCATGCAGGGTTCATCGCCCTCATCGCGCTGGTGGCGCGCGGCGCGCTCTGAGCCCCGGTCGGGTGCGCCCCGCGCACCCGTCCTGCAGGTGACGGAACATTCATCACGCGCCCCGGATCCGCTCCGGGGCGCGTGATGACTCCGGGTCCGGAATTCCGCGGCCCTGCGGGCGCTTCCCGCTGGCCCGGTGTCAGGCCGCAAACCGCGCCACCCAGGAGCGCAGCAACATGCGTTCCTGGTAGCGTGAGCGGGCAATCCACGGCCGGCTGCCCGGCGGGGTCTCAACTGAATCATTCGCCGCCTTGCTGCGCGCCTCCATCTCCGCCGAGAAGATCGCGAAAGCGTAGCGCCGGCCGTTCGGTCCTTCGAAATACCCGGCCAGCCCGCGCACGAAATTGAGCGTCCCCGTCTTGGCAGCGGCGATGCCGGTGAACGGGATCTCCCGCTCCCGCGGCCCGGCCTGCAAGGGCACGTCGTGCATCAGCCCCCGAAGCCTGCCGGGCGTGCGCCGCTCCGCCGCCGCGAGCAGGGTCACCATCTGCAGGGGCGAGACGCGCGTGTCAGACGTGAGGCCCGAATGGTTGGCGAAATTGACCGGGCCCTTCAGCCCGGCATAGTCGCGCAGCCAGGCGGTCATCGCGGCGCCACTCTCCGCGAGGGTCTGCGGTGCGAGGCCGCGCGCCCGGCTGGCGGTGAGGCCCAGGGCCTCCGCGGTGATGTTGGTCGAATACCGCAACATGTCGCGGATGATGGTGTCCAGCCGGTCGCTCTCCCAGCGGCCGAGCTCCGCCCCCGCCGTCACCCCCGGCGTGCCGCGCGGAAGGGTCAGCCCCTGCACCTGGGCCACGTGGCGAAACACGTCCGACGCGTAGCCGACAGGGTTGCGCACCGGCAGCCAGCGCCCGCCATCCTTGCCCAGCGCCCGCTCAGACACCGTCCAGATCTCCTTCGGCGCCTGCCAGTTCCACACGAAGACCGGCGACTGGCTGGGCACGGCGGAAATCGAGATGCCGGTCACCTCCGGGCTGAACCGGCGGGCTCGGGCCTCGAGGCTGAGCTCGCGCGCGCCCCCCGCCTTGTCCCACTGGAAGAACACCCGGTTGTAATTCACGTTCAGGCCGGAGATCGACGGGTTGTAGGCCACGTACTCCGGCTGCTGCGGGTCGATTTCGCGCAGCAGCGGCAGCGCTGACGCATCGATGTTCAGGCGCCCCGTGATATCGGTCACCCCGGCGCGGACCGCCTGGTCGGCAAGGGCCGCGAGACCGTCCGTGTCCAGCGTCGGGTCACCACTGCCCGAGAGCACGAGATCACCGTCCAGGCCACGGCCGCTCAACAGCCCGGTGGCGCACAGCCGGGTGACAAACCGGTGGTCCGTACCAAGGGTCTCCAGAGCGTACAGCGTGGTCGGCACCTTCGACACCGATGCCGGGATGAACTGGCCGTCCGGGTCGAAGGCCTCCAGAACCGTGCCGCTCTCCACGTCCATCACCGCGAAGCCGGTGCGGCCGGCGAGACCGACCTCACGGCGAATATCCTCAGCGCTCGAGAAACCGGAGACCCGCGTCGACGGCGTTGCCGCCCCCCGGCCCGGTCGGTCCCGCGGGTTGAGCGCTCTCAAGGGCGCGCCCGCGCTCACGGCGCCGGGAACAAGCGCTGCAAGGCCGCTGAGGATTACGGACCGACGGGAAGGGGTTACGCTGCTCACTTCATCACTCTTGTGCTGGATGACCGGAGATCTCACCGTCTCCGCTGCGAAAGAAGTAGCAGAATGCCCGACCGCACAAAAGCTCTTGCGCGCAAGTCCGCCTTCACACTTCACCGCCCCGCCCCACCGTAACGCGCCCCCGGTGCAAGCGAACCGGGCGCTTCTCCCCAACCGCTTCACACTCCACCCTTCGCGCGCAACATTTCAGTACAACCTCGCGGTTCAGTCGATCCGCGGCAGCATCGTGGACACAGCCGCAACGGAGATCTCTGCCGACCTGGCCCGCCCAGCGGCTTCATGCCACTTTGAGATCAGTGCGCGCTGGCACATCCTGCTTGATGCGGAAAGCTGTCACCAGCGATGCCAGTTCGCCGATTTCCTGAGACAAGCTGAGGGCTGTCGATGCGGACTGATCTGCCAGGCCGGAATTTTGCTGCGTCATCTGGTCCATATGCGAGATCGACTGGTTCACCTCTTCGATCCCGATGGCCTGTTCGCGGCCCGCCGAAGCCACATCCGCAATTGCAGCGAGCAGCGGGCGGATGGAGTCGGAGATGTCAGTGAGCGCGGCACTTGTTGCCCGCACACTCGACACACCGGCTGTCACCTGGTGACCGCTTTGCTTGATCAGCTTCCCGATCTCGCTTGCCGCTTCCGCCGAGCGTTGGGCCAGCGTGCGCACCTCGGAGGCCACCACCGCAAAACCCTTGCCCGCATCGCCGGCGCGAGCGGCTTCCACGGCCGCGTTGAGGGCAAGCAGATTGGTCTGGAAAGAAATCGACTCGATGACCGTGATAATGTCCGTGATCTGGGCCGAGCTTTTCTCCACTTGCGCCATCGTGCTGACGGCCACATCCGCGGCGCGCGCTCCCGCTTCAGTCTTGTTCGACACGCTGCTCGACAATTCCTCGGCCCGCGAAAGGCTTTCCGAATTGGATCGTACAGTGGATGCCATTTGCTCCATCGCGGCAGCGGTCTCCTGAAGTGCGGCAGCCTGGGTTTCAGTACGGCTGGAGAGTTGGCCGGCGCCATCGGCAATTTCGTGCGCCCGACCGGCAGTATCCGTGGCACTGTCGCGGATGCGCCCGATGAGTTCGGCCAGTCTGTCGGCCGTGGATTGCGCGTCCTCGCGCAGTTCAGCAAAGGCTCCCTCCAGGTCGGCACGCATCCGGTAGGTGAGATCGGCCTTGGCAAAGGCGGCCAGCACCTTGCGGATTTCTCCGATGCCGGACTCCGTGCTGTCCATCAGGGTGTTCACGTCATCGGCCAGCGACTGGATCTGCGGGTCTTCGAACCTTGAGGCAACCCGGGTGGTGAAGTCGCCTCGAGAGGCAGCCATCACGACGGAACCGATGCCCTCGGCGAGATCGCGGAACATTGCGGTGCGCTGTTCCTTGGCTCGACGCTCATTCTCCTCGTTCGTGCGGTTCAACTCCTCAACCTTGAGCGAATTTTCCCTGAAAACCGCCAGAGAACGCCCCATGCTGGCAATCTCTTGAGCATTCCGCTCGTAGCTGGGGATCGGGCTCATGTCTCCGGTGGAGAGACGCGCCGTGGCGGAGGTGAGGTCGTTGAGGGGGCGGACGACGGTGCGCAACATCATCACCAGCGCGCCGAGGGCCGTGAGTATGCCGATGGCGCCCAGCACCATCACGCCGGAGCGGGCTTCGGAGATCTGCTTGTACACGGCATCCCCGGAGGCGGCGATGAGGTCCATGCTGCGGATGTTCAGCTGACTGACCTTGTCGGCCATCTGCCGGATTCCATCAATAGCGGTGGCCTGCAGGGCTTCGGCCCGCTCTTCCGTTTCAAAAACCGTCCGCATCCGCGCGGGAATGCCGGTCTGGGGATCGCCGGCGACCAGCAGCCCGTCGAGGATCGGAATGAATTCGGGGCCCGCAGCGATGCTGAGGCTGTTGAGATCCATCGCGGCGAGAGACAGTACCTCTTCCGCGGCGTCGAGTTCGCCAGGAGCGGTGGAGGCTGCGGCCCGCAAGCCGGTGGCAACGTAACTTTCCAGAGACGCCTTGAGGCTGAGCATGCGCCGAATCTGCTCGACCTGCCCCCGGATCAGCGCATGAATGGTTTCCTCGTTCTCGGTGGCTGCCGCATCGGCGCTCATGGTGAGGTCGAAGATCTGATCGTCAAGCTCGGTGGCGAGGACGAGCTCCGCGTCACGCCGCGCGGTGAGGAAGGCGTTGCGCTGTTCGGGAGTGAAACGGCGCGTGTTGCGGATTTCATCGTAGAGATCGAGAATGCGATGCAGGGCCGAGAGGCCCTCTTCCGGGAAGCCGGACGTCTGCAGCGGGCCAAGACGGCCGTTGAGACGCTCGGCGGCCCCGAGACCGAGATCGCGCAGGATGGACTGCAGGGCGGCTTCCGGTGAGAAGGTTTCCCCGACGGCCATGCCGGTGAGCAGGTTCATCTCGGCCTGGGTGGAAAGCAGCAGGCGGACGTGGGAAAAATCCTCGTCCACCAGCTTCGCGAGCGTACCTCCGATGCGCCCGATCGCGGCCTGACCCCCGCGGAGCACATCGAAGTTGGCAGTGTTGACCCTGGGCGAGATGAACTCATCTGCCTCCAGCGAGTATTTTGCCAGGTCGTCCATGAGGTCCATGACTGCCCGGCGAGCGGCGATCTGGCTGGCGACGGCGTCTCCGAGGTCATCAATCTCGGAGGCGGCTTTGGTGAGCAGGCCGGAAAGCGCGGGGCTGTCATTGATGCTGGGGCTCGCGATCCGGGTGGCGACATCGTCGGCCTGGGCCTTGAAGGCTTTTCGGGCGGCGGCGAGCTGATCCTGATTATGGACGGCTTCGAAGGCCGTGACGGTTTCGATCAGCTTGCTGGTGGAGATCATCACGTTCGAGGCGGCCCGCATTTCCGGCAAGCGCTCTTCGGAGAGATGCGCGAAGACGCGCTCGATCGCAGTGAATGCGAGCAGGCTGAGCCCGATCGTGGTGGCGATCACCAGAGCGAGGCTCACGAGCGCCACCGTCACGCGGCTGCGGATCGTCCTGAAACCCATCGTCATTTTCCTCATCTTCGGGAACCCTTGCCGTGCGAGCGCACGCCACCCCTTTCGTCGCTGGTCAAGATGCCGGGCCGGTGGAGATCGACTCGAACCCGCCACCTGCCGTTATGCGTGTGAGAAAGACCTCCTCGAGCCCCTGATTGTCGCCGGGCGCGAAGTGCATCGGCAGGCCGCCAAGGTCGATCTGGCCGAGTGCGCGAAAGGCGGAGAGGAAGCCGTCGCGCGTGGGATCGGGCCCTGCCTGCTCGAGGGCCGCGAGCGTGAGCCGCCCGACGAGATAGCCTTCGAGCGTCACGAAGCCCGGGTGTGCGTCCGGGTTCAGAGTGACGAGCGCGGCGTGATAGTCCGCCACGACCGGCAACCTGTCATCCCAGGGGAAGGGAACGACCTGGCTGATGATCACGCCCTCCCCCGCGTCTCCCAGTGCCTGGGCCAGTGCGTCGGAGCCCACGAAGGAGATGGTGACGAAGATCGGCGAGAACTTCAGCGTGCGCGACACCTGGATGAACCTGGCGATGGGCGCGTAGGCGCCCACCATCACCACGGCCTGTGGGCGGAGCTGCCGGAGTTCGAGCAGGGCGGCCTTCACTGCCGTGGTGTTGCGTACGTAGGCGCCCTGCCCCACCAGCGTCATGTCGCGGCGCGCCAGCGCCTCACGCACGCCGGCCAGGCCCACGCGGCCGAAGCCGTCATCCTGATAGAGGATGGCGATCTTCTTCATTCCCAGCTTGTCGACGAGATGGGCGATCCACGCCTCCGTCTCGGCGCCGTAACTGGCGCGCAGGTTGATCACGTTGTCGAGGGCGCCGTTGCGCAGGAAGCCCGCCCCGGTGAACGGGCCGATGTAGGGCATGCCCGCCGCGGTGGCGACCGGCTGGCTGGCGGCGGCGGTCGGGGTTCCGACGCTGCCGACGAGGCCGAAGATCTGCCCGCCCTGAATCGCCTCGCGCACCTGGTCGGCGGAGCGTACGGGCTCGTAACCGTCATCGTGAGAGACGAGTTCGACCTTGCGGCCGTGAACCCCGCCGGCGCGGTTCGCCTCCTCGAAGGCGGCAAGCAGACCCTCTCGCATCCCGGATCCGAGGGCGGCGGCCGGCCCGCTGAGCGCGGCGACCTGTCCGAACACCACCCGATCCGGCGTCACGCCGGGTTCGGCCAGCACGGCCCGGCTTGCCATGAACAGCAGCGCGAGCACTGCGAGCAGTCTGTGCAGGATCATCTTCGGTGCTCCGTTTGCGGTGAAACCTCAGCGCAAACTGACCGACAGAAGTTCAGAAAGGATTACGCGCCAGCCCCCTCCGGGCGCCGGCTCAGACGGTGAGCCAGCGGCGCACGTCGGCTTCCACCATGTCGGCCCGGGCGCCGGACAGCACCACCTCTCCGCGGTCCATCACCACGTAGGTATCGGCGAGGTCACGCGCGAATTCGAAGAACTGCTCCACCAGCACGATGGCCATGTCGCCGCGCCCGCGCAGGAAGTCGATGGCGCGGCCTATGTCCTTGATGATGGAGGGCTGAATGCCCTCGGTGGGCTCGTCGAGCACCAGCAGTTCGGGGCGGGTGACGAGGGCGCGGCCGATGGCGAGCTGCTGCTGCTGGCCGCCGGAGAGGTCGCCGCCGCGCCGCCCCATCATCTCGCGCAGCACGGGGAACAGCTCGAACACCTCGTCGGGCACGTGGCGGTCGCGGCGCGGCAGACGGGCGTAGCCGGTTTCCAGGTTTTCCTTCACGGTGAGCAGCGGAAATATCTCCCGGCCCTGGGGCACGGAGGCAATGCCGGCGCGGGCCCGATTCTCCGGCGCGAAGCGGGAAATGTCGCGGCCGTTCCACTCAATGGAACCGGCGGAGATGCCCTGCCGCCCGACGATGGCGCGCATCAGCGAGGTCTTGCCCACGCCGTTGCGGCCCATTACCGTGGTCACCTTGCCCTTCTGCGCGGCGAGCGACACCGATTTCAGCGCCTGTGCGGCGCCGTAATGCAGGTTGATGCGGTTCACGTTCAGCATGGTTCAGCGCCCCAGATAGACTTCGACGACCTGCGGATTGGCCGAGACATGGTCCAGCGAGCCCTCCGCCAGCACCGCGCCCTGGTGCAGCACGGTCACCTTGCAGTCGAGCGCACGGACGAACTCCATGTCATGCTCCACCACCACCACGGTGTGGCTGCCGGCGAGGCTGCGCAAGAGCTCGGCGGTGCGCATGGTCTCGTCGTCGGTCATGCCGGCGGCGGGCTCATCGACCAGCAGCAGCTCCGGTTCCTGCGCCAGCAGCATGCCGATCTCCAGCCATTGCTTCTGGCCGTGGCTGAGGTCCGCGGCGGAGCGGCGGCGGTCCGCCGTCAGGCGCACGAGGTCGAGCAATTCGGTCACCCGTCCGGCCTGTTCGGCGGACTGGCGGTTCAGCAGCGTGCCGAACACCGAGCGGTCGTCTTTCAGCGAAATGGCGATGTTCTCCTCCACCGTGAGGCTCTCGATCACCGTGGGTTTCTGGAACTTGCGCCCGATGCCCAGCCGGGCGGAGCCGGCCTCGTCGACCTTGGTGAGATCGACGGTGCCGTTCCAGAACACCTCTCCGGTGTCCGGCCGGGTCTTGCCGGTGATGATGTCCATCATCGTGGTCTTGCCGGCGCCGTTCGGGCCGATCACCGCGCGCAACTCGCCCTTGTCGATGGCAAGGCTGAGGCCGTTGATGGCCTTGAACCCGTCGAAGCTGCGGTGGACGTCGTTGAGATAGAGCTGGACACTCATGCCTCGGCCTCCTTGGGCGGCGTGCGCCGCCGTGCCCTGCCCATGCCGCCCTCGATGGCGCCGAGCACGCCCTGCGGCAGGAAGATGGTGACGAAGATGAACAGTGCCCCCAGCGCGTAGAGCCAGGCCTCCGGCAGCCAGCCGGTGAGGAGGGTCTTCGCCAGCACCACGATGATGGCGCCCATGGCAGCCCCCACCAGCGTGCCGCGCCCGCCGAGCGCCACCCAGATCACGATCTCGATGGAGTTCGCGGGGGAGAATTCGCCGGGGTTGATGATGCCCACCTGCGGCGCGTAGAGGGCGCCGGCCACGCCCGCCATCATCGCCGAGACCACGAAGACGAAGAGCTTGTAGCCCTCCACCCGGTAGCCGATGAAGCGGGTGCGGCTCTCCGCGTCGCGCACGGCGACGAGCACCTTGCCGAGCTTGGAGGTGGTGATCCATTTCGCCAGCAACAGCCCCCCCGCCAGCGCCACGGCCGAGAGCACGAAGAGCCCGGCGCGGGTGCTGTCGGAGGAGAGGTCGAAGCCCAGCACGTCCTTGAAATCGGTGAGGCCGTTGTTGCCGCCGAAGCCCATCTCGTTGCGGAAGAAGGCGAGCATCAGCGCATAGGTCATCGCCTGGGTGATGATGGAGAGATAGACGCCGGTGACGCGGCTGCGGAAGGCGAACCAGCCGAAGACGAAGGCCAGCGCCCCGGGCACCGCCAGCACCATGAGGCAGGCGAACCAGAACTGGTCGAAGCCGAGCCAGAACCACGGCAGCTCCTGCCAGTTCAGGAACACCATGAAATCCGGCAGCACCGGGTTTCCGTAAACCCCGCGCGGCCCGATCTCGCGCATCAGATGCATGCCCATGGCGTAGCCGCCGAGCGCGAAGAACGCCCCGTGGCCGAGCGAGAGGATGCCGCAGAAGCCCCAGCACAGGTCCAGCGCCACGGCAAGCAGCGCGTAGCACAGGTATTTGCCCAGCAGGGCCACGATGTAGCTGGGCACCACCTTGCCCTCCATGGCCAGGTTGCCCATGGGCACCAGCACCACGAAGATGAACAGGACGAGGAGGAAGATCCCCATCCGGAAGTCGATCAGACGACGGAACATGTCAGCCCTCCACCGAGCGGCCACGCAGCGCGAACAGCCCGCGCGGACGTTTCTGGATGAACAGGATGATGGCGACGAGCACGATGATCTTGCCCAGTACGGCACCGGTGAACGGCTCGAGGAACTTGTTGACCACGCCCAGGGTGAAGGCCCCGGCCAGCGCGCCCCAGAGGTTTCCCGCCCCTCCGAAGACCACCACCATGAAACTGTCCACGATGTAGCTCTGCCCGAGGTTGGGCGAGACGTTGTCGATCTGGCTCAGCGCCACGCCCGCGAGCCCGGCCACCCCGGCGCCGAGACCGAAGGTCATCGCGTCCACCCATCCGGTGCGGATGCCCATGTTCGCGGCCATGGCGCGGTTCTGGGTGACGGCGCGCATTTGCAGGCCCATCGGCGTGCGCTTGAGCAGCGCCATCAGCGCGCCGAACACCACCAGCGCGAAGACGATGATCCACATGCGGTTCCAGGTCACGGTCATCGCCCCCACCTGGAAGGCGCCGGACATGAACTCCGGGTTGCCCACCTCGCGGTTGTTGGGGCCGAAGAGGGTACGCACCGCCTGCTGGAGGATGAGCGACACGCCCCATGTGGCGAGCAGCGTCTCCAGCGGACGGCCATAGAGGAAGCGCACGATGCCGCGCTCGATGGCCACGCCCACCGCACCGGCCACCAGGAAGGCGAGCGGGGCCGCGATCAGCAGCGACCAGTCGAACAGCCCCGGCAGGTGGGTACGGATCACCTCCTGCACCACGAAGGTGGTGTAGGCGCCCAGCATGACGAGCTCGCCATGCGCCATGTTGATCACCCCCATCACCCCGAAGGTGATGGCGAGCCCGATGGCCGCCAGCAGCAGCACCGAGCCGAGCGACAGCCCGTACCACACGTCCTGCCCGATGCCCCAGAGGCGCTGCACCCGGGCGATCTCGTCGATGGCCGCCTGCGCCGCCGCACCCAGGTCCGGGTCGGAGGCATAGCGGGTGAGGATGGACTGGGCCTCGCGGTCGCCCCGGTCGGCCAGCACGTCGATGGCGCCCAGCCGCTGCTCCACCGGCCGGTCCGACATCAGCATGGCCGCGGCAAGCGCCTGCTCCATCACCGCGCGCACGGAGCCGTCGGTCTCCCTCGCCAGCGCCTGCTCCAGCGCCGGGATCTGCTCCGCATCGGGGGAGCGGAATCCGGCCTCGGCGGCGGCGCGGCGCTTTTCCGGGTCCGGGTTGGTGAGCGACAGCACGCCGATGGCGGCGCGCAGGTCGCGGCGCAGGCCATTGTTCACCCGGATGCGCTCCGTGTCGCGGCTGGTGACCGTGCCGATCTCCTCGCCGGTCAGCGCATCGGTGGCAATGGCGTCGCGCCCGCGCTTGGACATGATGACGATGCGCCCGTCGGCCTTCATCTGCTCCAGGTCGCCGTTGAGCAGCGCGGTCAGCACGGCCACGGCGCGCTCGTCGCCCGTTGCGGCGATGGCGGCCGCGGTTTCGCCGCGGTCGGTGTAATTGCCCTCGGGGAGAGCGTTGACGAGGCTGTCGAAATCCTGTGCGCGGGCGGGCTGGAACAGCGACGCGGCGCAGACCAGAACGAGGGCGATCAGCGGGGCGAGGGCGTGGCGCATCTCCGGGATCCGTTCTTTCCTTGGCCCTGAACGCGCGAATGGCGCCGGGCGAATGCGGTCACGGGCGCACTATGCCGGCTCCCGTGAGGCGGAGGATGCAGGGCGGCGACACGCGCCCCCGCCCTGCATCGGACCGTCAGCCTGCCGGCGCAGGCCGGTGGCATTCGACCTGCCGGCGGACGCCGGTTTCGGTCAACTTGCCGGCCCGGGCCGGCGGCTTAAGCATGCCGGCGGGAGCCGGTGCCGTCAGCGTACCGACCGGCACCAGAGCCTTCAGCACGCCGGCGACCATCGGTGCTTCAAGCGTGCCGGCAAACACCGGCGGGCCAAAATCCTGCCGGCGGGCTTCAGGCCCGCCGGCGAGACGTTCCGGCGCCGCTTACTGCGCGGCCGCGCCACCGCACTGGCCGGTCTTGGTGTTGAAGTTCCCGCAGGACATCGGCGCGCGCCAGTCGGAGATCAGCACCGCGGATTCCGGCAGGAAGTCCGACCAGGCATCGCCCGGCACCAGGCCCGGCGTTTCCCAGACCACGTCGAACTGGCCATCGTCCTGGATCTCGCCCACCAGCACCGGCTTGGTGATGTGGTGGTTCGGCATCATCGCGGAATAGCCGCCGGTGAGGTTGGGAACCGCCACGCCCACGAGGCTGTCGATCACCGCGTCGGTGTCGGTGGTGCCGGCCGCCTCGACCGCCTTCACCCACATGTTGAAGCCGATGTAATGGGCCTCCATCGGGTCGTTGGTCACGCGGTCATCGTTCTTGATGAAGGCGTGCCAGGCGTCGATGAACTCCGCGTTCGCGTCGGTGTCCACAGACATGAAGTAGTTCCAGGCCGCGAGATGGCCGACGAGCGGCGCGGTGTCCAGACCGGCCAGCTCCTCCTCACCCACCGAGAAGGCCACGACCGGGATGTCCTCGGCCGAAATGCCCTGGTTGGCGAGTTCCTTGTAGAAGGGCACGTTCGCGTCGCCGTTGATTGTCGAGACCACGGCGGTCTTCTTGCCGGCGGAGCCGAAGTTCTTGATGTCGGACACGATCGTCTGCCAGTCGGAATGGCCGAAGGGCGTGTAGTTGATCATGATGTCCTCGGGCGCGACACCCTTGGACTGGAGATAGGCTTCCAGGATCTTGTTGGTGGTGCGCGGGTAGACATAGTCCGTGCCCGCCAGCACCCAGCGCTCCACGCTCTCGTTCTCCATCAGGTAGTCGACGGCCGGGATCGCCTGCTGGTTGGGGGCGGCACCGGTGTAGAACACGTTGCGCTGGCTCTCCTCGCCCTCGTACTGGACCGGGTAGAACAGGATGGAGTTCAGCTGCTCGAACACCGGCAGGACGGACTTGCGCGACACGGAGGTCCAGCAGCCGAACACCACCGACACGCCGTTGCCCTCGATCAGCTCGCGCGCCTTCTCGGCGAAGAGCGGCCAGTCGGAGGCGGGGTCGACGACGACGGCCTCGAGCTGCTTGCCCAGCACGCCGCCCTTCTTGTTCTGCTCGTCGATGAGCATCAGCATGACGTCCTTCAGGGTCGTCTCGGAAATCGCCATCGTGCCCGAGAGCGAGTGCAGGATCCCCACCTTGATCGTGTCTTCCTGTGCCACCGCCCCGCTCGCTGCCAGAGCGAGAACGGCAGCCGCCAGCCCCTTGAATACCTTCATGTAACCGTCTCCAAAATATTGTGCTGCCGGACATGCCGAACCGCCGCAGCCCGCGCAAAGCGCAAGAAGCGTTGTTTCCCTGGCCTCGGCGTCGGCAGCATTCTTGTTCCCCGCGCACCGCGCGTCTGCCTCCGCGGAGAGGCAGGACGAGGCGCGCAACCCTGTTACTTCGCCTCCCGGGCTTTTCTTGCCGGGTGCGACCCTCTCATCACACGCTCGCGAGGAAACAAATCAAGCTTATACGCATTGGTTATGGACCAATAAGCGAAACTGCCCAGAATCTCGGCGAGATTCCGGGCAGGTTGGTCAGTTTTTATGCGACTGTCTTGTGAACGCGCCGCGCTTTACGGCAGAATTCAGGCAGGCTTGAATCGCCCCAGCGCTTCCAGCAGGTCCGGTGAGCCGAGCACCGCGGTCGTCTCGGCCCGGTCGAGCCAGGAGAAGGCTTCCTCGGCGCTCTCCGCCGCCTCGATCTTGGCGCGGGCGGTCAGCCGGGCGAGATGCTCCTCGCCGCGCGGCTGCGGGCGCAGGATCAGCGTGGCGGCATGGCTGTCGCTCAGCCCGGGCCGGGCCACCAGGTCGCGCAGATGCACCTCGCAGATCGGGGTGAAGGCCTCACGTGCGCTGTCGGCGCGGGTCAGCACCTCCGGCGCGCGGCGCTCCTCGGGAATGCACAGCAGGCCCAGCCGCTTCAGCCCCTGCCCGATCTCGGGTGAGCCGCTCCAGCGCGACAGGGGGGCGGCCAGCAACAGCCCCACCAGCACCGGGGACAGCCAGAGCAGCTGCTCTGGCGCGAGATAGGCCAGCCCGATCGCCGGCACGATGGCGATGGCCATGTGCTTCCAGTGCCGGGTGAACGCCTCGGACCAGGGCATGGCGGCACCCTCGCGGCTCTGCGCGGACCAGCCGGAATCCCGGCCCATGAGGATCTCGGCCACCTGGCTCACCTGCAGCAGCATCAGCACAGGGGCGTAGAGCGCGGAGAGCAGCACCTCGGTGAGCGCGCCCACCGTGAGGCGGATCGCCCCGCCCATCGCCCGGCGCTTGCGCGTGCTCAGCAGCGCCGAGAGCAGCCCCAGCGCCTTCGGGAGCAGCAGCATGCCCAGCGACAGCGCGAAGAGATACCACATGCGCTCGGCGTCGAAGACCGGCCATTCCGGGAACATCTGGAAGGTCTGCGGGAAATACTGCGGCTGCAGGATCAGCGCCTGCCCGGTGAGCGCGAGGCCCACGATGATCATCGCCAGCCAGATCGTCGACATGAGGTACGAGCCGATGCCGATGCCGAAATGCGCCCGGTTCGGCCAGCGCAGGCCGGCGGCGCCGATCACCTTGATGTGCTGCAGGTTGCCCTGGGCCCAGCGCCGGTCACGCACGGAGAGGTCGAGCAGCGAGGGCGGAGAGCCCTCCCAGCTGCCTTCCAGGTCCGGGTCCATGCGCACGTCCCAGCCGCCGCGGCGGATGAGGGCGGCCTCCACGAAATCATGGCTCATCACATGGCCGCCGAAGGGCAGCCGGCCCGGCAGCAGCGGCAGGCCGCAGTTCTCGGCGAAGGCGCGCACGCGGATGAGCGCGTTATGGCCCCAGTAATTGCCGTCATTGCCCTGCCAGGCGGCGGTGCCACGGGCGATGGCCGCCCCGTAGACGCAACCGGCGAACTGCTGCAGCCGGGCGAACAGCGTGCGCCCGCCGCAGAGCATCGGCACGGTCTGCAGGATGCCGAGGTTGGGGGCCGCCTGCATGCGGCGCGCCATCTCGATCATCGTGTCCGGGTCCATCACGCTGTCGGCGTCGAACACCAGCATGGCGTCGTAGCGCGCGCCCCAGCGCTCCACGAATTCCTGAAGGTTTCCGGCCTTCTTCGCCACGTTCTTCTCACGCCGGCGGTACCAGACATTGATCTTGCCGCGCAGTTTCTCACGCAGGGCCGCGTAGGCGGTGGTCTCCTGCAGCCAGGTTTCCGGGTCGCGGGTGTCGGACAGGATGAAGATCTCGAAATCGTCGCCATGCCCGCGCTCGGCGATCATCTCGCCCATGGCGAGCAGGGCGCCGCAGGTGGTCGCGGCATCCTCGCTGTAGACCGGCATCAGCAGCGCGGTGCGCAGGGTCAGCTCCCCCTCCGCCCGCTTCGGCCGGCGCGCGAAGCGCATCAGGCTCGACAGCGCCGCGGAGGCCGACAGCGCGATCCAGCCGAAGGTCACGGTGAACAGCACCAGCAGGCAGCCCTGCAGGAAGGAATTCACCTGGCCGCCGAACACCAGCATCATCTGCTGGAAGCCGAAGACGGTGAGGGCCACGGCACCGCCGAAGGTGATGAGCCGGGCCACCCAGGTGAGCAGGCTCGCCTGCCGGAACCGAACCTTCGGCGCCTCATGCAGCGACTGCGTGGGCATGATGAGGGGCTGTTCGGGCGGGACCGCTGCCATCGAAGTGCCGAGAGCACCGTGATGTGTCACGTCGTCCATCGGTACATCCATGTTTCCGACGCGGGGCCGTCGGGGGTTTCAAGGAACAGGCTGAACTCGGAACTCGTGGCGTCGCCCGGCACGTATTCGAAGGCCACACGGACATCGCCGTCCCGCGGGAGCTGCTGGACCACCACGTTGCGCGCCTCCCCGGCGCTGATCTCGAGTTTCGGGGTCACGTCTCGCGCCGCGGCGGGGCTGCCGCGGAAGTCGATCACGTAGAGGCGGTTGCCGTCGGAGCCGGCGGAGCCGGAGCGCGTGGCCATCACGCGCGCGAGGGCCATCTCGTCACGCGTGGCGCCGGACCAGAACAGCCGGTAGCTGTAATCGTAGCGCTCGCCGGCGTGCAGCGGGTCCTTCGGGCGCCAGAAGGCCACGATGTTGTCGTTGAACTCGTTCTGCAGCGGGATCTCGACCAGCACCACCGCGCCCTCTCCCCAGTCTCCCAACGGTTCCACCCAGGCGGAGGGGCGCCGTTCGTAATGGCCCTTCACGTCCTGGTAATCATCGAAGGAGCGCTGGCGCTGGGTGAGGCCGAAGCCGGTCGGGTTAAGGTCCTGGAAAGCGGATGTCTGCAAGGTGGTGGGGTTGGTGAGCGGCCGCCACAGGCGCCGCTCGTGCCCGGTGACCATCTGCAGGCCGGAGCTGTCATGCACCGCGTTGCGGAAATCGTCGATGCGTGAGCGGCGGTCGGTGCCGAAGAGATACATGGAGGTGAGCGGGGCCACGCCCACCTGCGCGATCTCGTTGCGCGGGAAGAGCACGGAGTGGATGTCCATCGTCGTCTCGCCGCCGGGACGGATGATGAAATCATAGGCGCCGGTGAGCGAGGCGCTTTCCAGCAGGGCGTGGATGCGCAGGTCCTGCGCGCCGGGCTGCGGGCGGTGCACCCAGAACGTGCTGAACCAGGGGAATTCCTCGCCCTTCTGGTCGCCGGTGCCGATGGCGAGCCCCCGGGCGGAGAGGCCGTAGCGCGTGTCGCGGGCGATGGCGCGGAAATAGCTCGCCCCCTGGAAGATGGCGAAATCGTCGAACCCGTCCGGGCGGTTGAGCGGCGCGTAGAGGCGCAGGCCGGTCCAGGACAGGCCGGAGGAGCCGTTCGCGTCCGGCCGGCCGCGATTCGCGCCGTCGAACACCGCGGGGTCGAACTCCAGCAGGTCCGGGGTGAAGGGCAGCGGGGTGGCGCCCTCGGGGCTGACGATGTTGATGGTCACGGGGCGGTCATAGACCATGCCGGGCGCGCGCAGGTCCATCTGGAAGGGCAGATGGTCATTCAGCCACACCCGGGCGTCGGGCTTGTAGCGAATGGCCTGGTAGTCGCGGATATTCAGGTTCTGGAAAGGTCCGTTGAACGTCATCCGGCGATCATCGTAGGAGTCGCCCGACAGGGCCCTGGCGCGCTCGACGACCCGCGCGAAGACATCATCCGGCGACAGCCCTGCAAGCTCGTCGGCCTCGCGGGCCCGCGCAACGTGTGATCCCTGAACGACGGCGGCACCGGCGAGCGCCGAAAGAATGAAGTTCCGCCGGTTCATGCAGTCACCCCCCGGGCCGCGCCACGCCCATGGCGGCCGTAAATTCCATTCATCAAGAACTCCTCCAAAATGCACCCCCTGCTCCGGCTCGCGGCATCGTCGGACTGGGTGCATGACCGGGAAAACGTGAAAGCGCCGGAAAAGTTCCCGGCCCGAAGTAACGTCGACCCGACGCGCCCGGCTCCGCCGTGCGAGCACCGGGACGCTTCTGAACCCGCCCCGACATGCGCCCCCTGTGCGCGAGTCGATCAACGGCACATTAGACAAGCCAGCGAAGACTGCCAGAGCCGGTTTCAACCCCGACAATGCATCGTGAAGACAAATGATTGACGCTCTCTCTCGAAGACGCAAAGTCCCGGCTCGCACGCCGGTCACGCGGGCCCGCATCGCCCCGGCCCCCGGGGCCCCTCCCACCGCACGGGTGCGGCGGACGGGGCCGGCCATTCCGCGCTCACGCCGTGTCCCGGCCGGGGCGCGCGACGGCGGGGGTGGGCTTCGCGCGAACCCGGGCCCGGACCGCCTGGGCCGCGGCCGCACGGGCCTGAAGCACGCAGGCCGCCCCCACCAGCAGGGCCGTGAGCAGGATATCCGTTCCCAGCCGGGCCGCAACCCCGTCACCGGCCGCGGTGTTGAGCGCGTCGCCCACCACCGTGAGCATCACGCCCAGAATGAAGCAGGGCAGCCCGTGGCGGCCGACCAGCGACAGCGTGCGCCCGGCGCGGCTGGTGGCCATGCGGTCCATCACCTCACGGCCGGGCACGGCGGCCAGCCAGGCCATCGCCAGCAGGCCGACGAACCGCACCTCGTCCAGCGACCATTTGTCCAGGTTGCCCAGCAGGCCGCGGAAAGCCTCGTAAGTGGCGCTGTCGCCGATGGCCGGGATCTGCCGGCCGAGCCCGTAATAGACACCCGCGGCGCAGATCACCGTGGCCGCCCCGGTCACCGCGCCTGCATGCGGGCGCAGCACGCTCATCAGGGCACGGCCGTGGATGGCGATGGCCGCACCGGTGAAGAACAGCATCTGCCAGCCGAAGGGGTTGAACAGGAAGCCGCCCTCCTCGCGCTCCGTCGGCAGCAGGCCGTTGAGCCAGCCTGCATTGTACCACATCAGTGCCGAGCCCGCGAGAGTGACCAGCGGCCAGCGGATCAGCAGCGGCACCACCGCGCAGCTCATCAGCATCACCGCCACGTAGAGCAGCAGCACGTCGGCCAGGTTGGGTTGGGTGAACATCCGCGCCACGTCGAACAGGAAGGCAAAGGGCGACTGGGCCATGCGGTCGGCGAAGCCGGACCAGACCACGTCATGGGCGAAACCGATACGGGTGAGCAGCACCGAGAGCCCGACCATCCCCACCGCGCCCACGAGATAGGCGATGTAGAGTTCGCCCGCCCGCGTCAGGAACCGCCGGCGGGCCGCCGGCGCGCCGGACTTCGCCGCGATGCGCAGCCAGATCGAACCCACAAGCCAGCCGGCCACGAATACGAATATTTCCGCCGCATCGCTGAACGCGAGATGCGAGATCGTGGCATGCGACAGCACGGAGCCGGGCACATGGTTGATCATGATGCACACCAGCGCATAGCCGCGGATCAGATCGATATACTCGATGCGTTTCATGGGAACGCTCCCTGCGTGGGTGCCGACCGGCGTTGCGCGGCTGCTACAGTCGGCGTCGGATGTGCTGCGCTACGGAATGTGAAGCGTACGGGGGCTGAAAAAGTTCCCCGATCGGTGCTATGGAAGGCGCCGGGGCAGGCCAGCGGGGCGGCCCGGATCTTGCCGAACATTGACAGGAAGAGCATGAAACACCGGGTTTTCGCCGCGGTTCTCTGCGCGGCAGCTTCATTTGCGGGCTTTTCGGGAAGCCTGCGGGCGGAAACGCTTCTGACCGAGATCGGCTGCGGCGGCGGCATGGTTGAGGGCCCCGGCGGGGCGGTCACCCTGCCCGCCCGCGCGCTGGACGACGGCTCGTTCGACGTGCTGATGATCGGTTCCTCCTCCACCGCCGGCGTGGGCAGCGGGGTCGACCTCGCCTACCCGGCCGTCTCCGGGCACCTGCTGGCCGAGCGCCTGGGCGACGCGGCCTCGGTGCGCGTGGTACCGCGCGGTGTCGGCGGCGAGCGGGCGGACGGCGCCCTGGCCCGTCTCGCCCGCGAGATCGAGGACACCCGGCCGGACCTGCTGGTCTGGCAGGTGGGCACCAATGACGCGGTCTCCGACGTCACCCTCGACGCGCTGCAGGCCACCGTCACCCGCGGCATCGCCATGGCGCGGGACGCCGGCATCGGCGTCATCCTGATCGACCCGCAGTTCTACCCCCGGGTGGCGTCGAATCCGCGCTACTCCGAGGTCGTCGAGATGATCGACCGCCTGGGGGACGAGACCGGCGTGCCCGTCGTCCGCCGCTTCGAGCGCATGCGCCGCGCCGAGATCCTCGGGCCGGACCAGATGAACGCGCTGCTGGCGAAGGACGCGTTCCACATGAGCCCGCTGGGCCATGAGTGCCTGGCGCGCGATCTCACGGCGATGATCCTGTCCACCGCGGCACTGGACCCGCGGCTGAACTGATCCCGCGTCGCTGCCCCGCTGCAGGGCAGCGACCACCCCTTGCCCGCGCACCGGGCAACCGCGTTTCTCATCCCGCGCACCGGGCAACCGCGGTTTTCATTCCGCGCACCGGGCAGCCACGTCTCTATGCCCGCGCATCGGGCATGCTCGTTCCTGTGCCCGCGCACCGGGAAGAAACGTCTCTCGCCCGCGAACCGGGCAAGCCAGCCCCCACGCCCGCGCACCGGGCACCGTCGTCTCCATGCCCATGCACCGGGCGGAGAGGGATCGCACCCGCAGGCCGAACGGCGGCGTGCGGGTGGCGGGAGTGCGCACGGGGGCGCCCGGGCTGGCCCGGGTGGTCAGTTCCGGCCGCGCTGGGTCACGGCTTCCGTCACCCAGGTTTCGCTCAACGCGGCATCGCCCCGGCGCAGGTAGGCCCTGAGGCCGCAGGGGCTGGGGCCGTCGGGGGCGAAATCGAAGCTCAGCCGCCAGCGCGGCGTGCCCAGCACCGGCCGCGCCGAGGGCGTGCCCACCAGCTTGCCGCCGGTGACGGAGACCACCGCGTCCACGCCGCTGTCCAGGGTGAGCCCCTCCAGCACCGGGCCCTCGAAATCGATGACCATCGTGTCCACGCCCTCCGGGATCTCCTTGCCCGGGCGGCCGCCCTGCCCCTGCCGCGTGGCCTGCACCCAGGCGACGGATTGCGGCTCAGGGTCGCGCGCGTCCCAGTGGATCGTGTAGTCGAAGGCAAGCTCGGTGCCCGGCTGCGGCCCGTCCTGCGGCGCCCAGAAGGCCACGATGTTGTCGGAGGCCTCGTCCTGTGTGGGGATCTCGATCAGTTGCACCCGGCCGGGCCCCCAGTCTCCCTCCGGCACGATCCAGGCTGAGGGGCGGCGGTCATAGAACACGCCATCGTCCTGATAATTCTCGAAATTCCGGTCCCGCTGGATGAGGCCGAAACCGCGCGGGTTCCGGTCCAGGAAGCTCGAAGTGCGCACCTCCGCCGGGTTGCGCAGCGGGCGCCAGATGCGCTCGCCCTGGCCCGTGAGCAGCGCCAGCCCGTCGCTGTCATGCACCTCCGGGCGCCATTCGTCGGCCAGGATGTGGTCGCGCTCGGAGAACCAGTACATCGAGGTGAGCGGGGCAATGCCCAGCCGCTGCACCCGCTCGCGGAAGAACAGGCGGTTGGTCACCCGGGTGATCTTCGGTTGCCCGTCGGTGCTGCCCCGCGCGCCGATGCGGAACGCCCCGGCAACCGAGGGTCCCTCCAGCAGCGCCCAGATGCTGATCTCGTCGCCGTCGCGCTCCGGCGCGCCCACCCAGAAGGCGGAGAAGCGCGGGAATTCCTCCTTGCCCTCCAGCCCGGTGTCGAGGGCGATGCCCCGCGCCGAGAGCCCGTACTGCCGCTCCGGCCCGTCGGTGCGGAAGTAGGAGGCGCCGAGGAAGGAGATCCAGTCCGGGCCGAGGCTGCCGTCCTCGCGCCGCATCAGCCGCAGGCCGGCGAAGCCCACGTCATGCGGCAGGTTCTGCGCCGGGCTGTCGGCCGGCATGTCGAAATAGGAGCGGTCGTAGATCACCTCCCGCGCCATGCCCTCCGCTACCAGATGCACGCGCACCGGCTCCTTGAAGAAGCGCCCGGGGTGGAAGAGCTGCATCGGCACGTCGGTGCCCGGCACGGTGATGGAGGCGTCGTCGCGAAAGCGGATCTGCCAGTGGGCGTCATAGCCGATCTTGTCGATCTCCGCCTCGGCGGCGATCTTCGGCGCGACATAGGGCCGGCCCGCGATGTCCCGCGCCCGGGCGACGAGGTCGTCGAAGCTGAACGGCTCCGGGTCACCCTCGATCAGCGGCACGTCGGCCCGCCCCGCACGCGGCAGCAGCCCCGCCGCCATCAGCCCCGCCCCGGAAGCCAGCACGGAACGCCTCGTCCAATTCGCCATACTACCTCTCGACCTTCTGCCTGCCGGCCGCGCCCGGCCCTCGCCGGCCCGGAACGGGGCCGCGCCCGCCGGTGTGCCCCGCCGCTATGCAATGTCCGGAGGCCGGAATTGGTTGCATGCATCCTTCGCCCCGCGCACGGGGCGCGGCGATCAGACGCGCCGCAGCACCAGCGTGGTCCACTCGCCGATGCGCTCGCGGCGGATCACGTTCAGCCCGTGGCCGCGATACACCGCCGCCACGCCCGGCGCCTGCCGGTTCAGCAGGCCGGAGAGGATGGCGATGCCCTTCGGTGCGATATGGGCGGACATGTCGCCGGCCAGCCGCTTCAGCGGGGCGGCAAGGATGTTGGCGAACACCAGGTCGAAGGGGGCGCGCTCGCGCAGCAGGGGGGCGTTGAATCCCGCCGACATGCCGGTGAGGATGAAGGGCGTGAGGCCGTTCGCCTCCGCGTTCGCCCGGGCGGTGTCCACCGCCACCGGGTCGATGTCCGTGGCCACGCAGGGCACGTGCCACAGCGCGGCGGCGCCCATCGCCAGCACCCCGGTGCCGCAGCCCACGTCGGCCACGCGGCGGGCGCGCAGCCCCTGCCGGTCCAGCCAGTGCAGCGCGCGCAGGCAGCCCAGCGTGGTGCCGTGATGGCCGGTGCCGAAGGCCATCGCGGCCTCGATGCGCAGGCCGATGGCGTTCATCGGCACCTTGTCCGCGTCGTGGCGGCCATGCACGAAGAACGGGCCGGCCACCACCGGGGTGAGCTCGCGCTGCACCTGCGCCACCCAGTCCCGGTCATCGAGCCTGGAGACCGCGAAATCCTTCGCGCCATGCATGGAGGCGAGCAGCGCCAGCCCCGCCAGATCCGGGCGCTCGGTGAAGTATCCGCCGACTTCCCAGGTGTTGGAGCCGTCCTCGATCTCGAACACGCC
This sequence comes from Paroceanicella profunda, assembly GCF_005887635.2. Lineage (GTDB taxonomy): Bacteria > Pseudomonadota > Alphaproteobacteria > Rhodobacterales > Rhodobacteraceae > Paroceanicella > Paroceanicella profunda. Next base: position 3,943,658 of record NZ_CP040818.1, read on the forward strand.
CACGCCGGTGGGCGCGGGGTGGAGATCCTCCATGGCCTCGCCCAGCGCCTGGGCCGAAGCCTCGCTGGAAAGGGTGGTGATGGCAGTGAAGGTGGTCATGGCGCGCTCCGTCCGGCGGGAAGGCCCCCGGATAGGCCAGAGCGCGGGATTGGTCAATGCCCGCGGGGGTGGCGGAGGGGCGCTGGCGCCCGGACAGGGCGGCCGCGCCCCTGTCCGCTCTGCGTCACGCCCCCCGCCGAAAGGCGGCGTCCCTGCCCCGGCAACCGGGCAAACAGGCCCGGCGCGCCCGGCCCTTCCCGCTTCCCGGCGCAGTTTCGTGGCCGCATGGCCCCCGACGCCCCGCGAACGATCCCGTCCTGACGCGGGTTCGACCGGGCCACCGCCGGGGATGCGGGCCGATCGCTCGGGAGAGCCGCGCGCGCTCTCGGTCCGGACAGCCGCACCCCGGGCGGACGGGAGCCGGGGAACCGGCGGCCCCGGCGGGGGCACGGACAGGCCGGCGCCGCGCGGACCACGCGTCGCTTCGCGGGGCCGGAGAACGCAGAAGGGCGCCGCAGCCCGGTGGCCGCAGCGCCCTTTGCCGTCAGTCCGGCGTGGCGGTCAGACGGTGATGCCGATGGGGCAGCTCACCCCGGTTCCGCCGATGCCGCAATAGCCGGCCGGGTTCTTGGCCAGATACTGCTGATGATAGTCCTCGGCGTAATAGAAGGTCGGCGCGGGCAGCACTTCGGTGGTAACGGGGCCATAGCCTGCGGCGGTCAGCCGGGGCTGGAACTGGGCGCGGCTGGCCTCGGCAAGCTGGGCCTGCGCATCGGAGAAGGTGTAGATGCCGGAGCGGTACTGGGTGCCGGTGTCATTGCCCTGCCGCATGCCCTGCGTGGGGTCATGGCCTTCCCAGAAGGTCTTCAGCAGCGCCTCGTAGGAGATCTTCGCCGGGTCGAACACCACGAGCACCACCTCGTTGTGGCCGGTGCCCCCGGAGCACACCTCCTGGTAGGTCGCGTTCGGCGTGTAGCCGCCGGCATAGCCAACCGCGGTCACCCAGACGCCGTCCAGCCCCCAGAACATCCGCTCCACGCCCCAGAAGCAGCCCATGCCGAACATCGCCTGCTCCAGCCCCTCGGGGAACGGGCCCTTCAGCGGGCGCCCGTTGACGAAATGCGCCTCGGCGGTGGGGATGGGCTGGGCCCGACCGGGCAGCGCATTGTCGGGATCGGGCATCTCGGCCTTGCGGGACAGAAACGAGAACATGCTGGCCTCCTGACGTGATGGGAGCCGTTAATGTGGCGTTTCCCGCCCGTCATGCAAGGGCCGGGCCGCTCACTCCGCCGCGACGACGTCGGCCCCGGAGGCCCGCCCGTGCCGCCCGGGCGCCCGAGGCGCGGCGCGCGCGGACGCCCCGGGCGCGCGCCGCGCGTGCCCGGGAGGCCCTCCCGTGTGACGCCGCCTTCGCTCCCGCAGATCGGATGCGAGAGGCGCTCGGGAGCAGCGGAACCCCGGCGGCGCGAGGCCCGGCTCTGCGGGATCGCAATAGAGACCGGCCCCTCCGGCATTTAGGCTCTGGCGGCTCCCACCGAACCGCACCATGCGCCTCCGCCTGATGCGTCCCCCGTCCCCCCCGGACCGCGCAGCCCCTCCACGGCACCACGGGGAGCCGCACGGGCGGACCAACGGGCATCTGCGGGATGCTGCGGAAGCCGACGGGTACCGGTGACGGCAGATCCGCCCCGGGAGCGCCGGAACGGCAAAAGGCCGCGCCCGGGGACGCGGCCTTTCGGAAACTCCGGCGATCCGGGGTGCGGATCAGTTCTTCGCGTAGAACTCGACCACGAGGTTCGGTTCCATCTGCACCGGGTACGGGATGTCCGACAGGGCCGGGGTCCGCACGAAGGTGGCGGTCATCTTGGAGTGGTCCACCTCGAGGTACTCCGGCACGTCACGCTCCGCGGAGGCGGCGGCTTCGAGCACGAGGGCGAGCTGCTTGGAGGCCGACTTGACCTCGATCACGTCGCCTTCCTTCACGCGGTAGGACGGGATGTTCACACGCTGGCCGTTCACGAGAACATGGCAGTGGTTCACGAACTGGCGGGCGGCGAAGATGGTCGGCACGAACTTCGCGCGGTACACCACGGCGTCCAGGCGACGCTCCAGGAAGCCCACCAGGGCCTCACCGGTGTCACCACGGGTCTTCGCGGCGTCGGCGTAGATGCGGCGGAACTGCTTCTCGGTGAGATCGCCGTAGTAGCCCTTGAGCTTCTGCTTGGCGCGCAGCTGGGTGCCGAAATCGGACAGCTTGGTCTTGCGGCGCTGGCCATGCTGGCCCGGGCCATACTCACGGCGGTTCACCGGGGACTTCGGACGGCCCCAGATGTTCTCGCCCATGCGGCGGTCGATCTTGTATTTCGCGGACGTACGTTTGGTCACGTCGCGGCTCCTTTCACGTTCAAAACTGAGGCGCCCTCCTTTCCCCTCCGCATGAGGGGCGACAGGTTCCCCCTTGCGGGGGCCTCGCGCGCCAAGACAAGCCACCGCCCTAACAGGCGGCGGATCGCGGCCTTATAAGCTTATCGGGGGCGGTGTCAACCACGGGGTCTGCCGGGGCGCCGCGCTTGCCCTGCCACGCTTCCTGCGCGGGGGGAACAGAGATCGCCGACGACACCGCGGGCGCCTGCGCCGCCCCTTCCCCGCGCGCGGGAGATGACGGGGGATGACGGAGTATCACATCGGCGCGCGTGGGAGGACGATACCGGCGCGCAGGCGGCCGGCCCGTGCCGCAGGGCACGCCCATTCCTCGCACGCAGGAGCTACCTGGGCGAGTACGGAGCCTCTTCCGGAGGCGGGCGCCCGCGCCGCCCCTTCCCCACAACGGGAGGACGACACCGGCGCGCAGGCGGCCGGCCCGGCCCGCAGGGCGCGCCCATTCCTCGCGCGCAGGAGCTACCGGGGCGGGTGCGGAGCCCCTTGCGGAGGCGGGCGCCCGCGCCGCCCCTTCCCCACACGGGAGGGCGACACCGGCGCGCAGGCGGCCGGCCCGGCCCGCAGGGCGCGCCCATTCCTCGCGCGCAGGAGCTACCGGGGCGGGTGCGGAGCCCCTTGCGGAGGCGGGCGCCCGCGCCGCCCCTTCCCCACACGGGAGGGCGACACCGGCGCCCTGGCAATCGGCCCGCCTCGGAGGGCGCGCCCTTTCCCCTCGCGCGCGCAGGAGCTACACAGGCCCGGAAGAAGGGGCGCGCCCGCCCCGCCCGCCAGCCCCAGGGAGTTCGCCATGAAGATCGACGGGACCGCCTATCGCACCATCTGGCTCAACGCCGACGGCCAGGGGGTGGACATCCTCGACCAGACCCGCTTCCCGCATGCCTTCGAGGTCATCACCCTGCGCGACCTCGACGCCGCCGCCACCGCCATCCGCGACATGTGGGTGCGCGGCGCGCCGCTGATCGGGGCCACGGCCGCCTATGGCATGGCCCTCGCCCTGCGCGCGGACGCCTCCGACACCGCCCTTGCCGCCGCGCATGAGCGCCTGCTCGCCACCCGGCCCACCGCGATCAACCTGCGCTGGGCGCTGGAGCGCTGCCGGGCCCGGCTGGCACCGCTCTCCCCGCGCGACCGGCCGGGCGCGGCCTACCGCCTCGCCGCCGAGATCTGCGACGAGGACGTGGCCATCAACGCGGCCATCGGCGAGGCCGGGCTCGCCCTCATCCGCGAGATGTCCGCGCGCAAGGGCGGCGCCCCGGTGAACATCCTCACCCATTGCAACGCCGGCTGGCTGGCCACGGTGGACTGGGGCACCGCCACGGCGCCGATCTACAAGGCGCATGACGCCGGCATTCCCGTGCATGTCTGGGTGGACGAGACCCGGCCGCGCAACCAGGGCGCCTTCCTCACCGCCTGGGAACTGGGCCGCCACGGCGTGCCGCACCACGTGGTGGTGGACAATGCCGGCGGCCACCTGATGCAGCACGGCAAGGTCGACATGGTGATCGTCGGCACGGACCGGACCACCGCGCGCGGCGACGTGTGCAACAAGATCGGCACCTACCTGAAGGCGCTCGCGGCGGCGGACAACGGCGTGCCCTTCTATGTCGCCCTGCCCTCGCCCACCATCGACTTCACGGTGGAGGACGGGCTGGCCGGCATCCCGATCGAGGAGCGCTCCGGGCGCGAGGTCACCCATATCGCCGGGCGCGGGCCGGATGGCGTGGCGGTCGACGTGCAGCTCACCCCGGACGGATCCGACGGCTTCAACCCGGCCTTCGACGTCACCCCCGCCCGGCTGGTGACCGGCCTGATCACCGAGCGCGGCCTGTGCCCCGCCACCGCCGAGGGCATCGCGGGGCTCTTCCCCGAACGCGGCGCGCGGAGCGCCTGACGGGCGGGCGGGCCTCACGCAAGGGTCACAGTGGCGCGTAATAGTCCCTGAGGTAGCCGTAATCGGCGGCGCAGTATTCGCGCAACCCGCGCTGCACGGCGGCGGGAAGGTCGGCGAAATCGATCTTCGTCTCGCTCACCATCCGGCTGGGCAGGACGAGGCGCACCCCGGTGCGCCCGGAGAGATACTCCACCAGCGCGTCGAGCTCCTCCATCCGGTAGACCTTGTCGAACCAGCCGAGATCGGGGCCGAGAAACACCGCGGAGGGGTCCGTGTGGTTGCGGATCGGCGCGGAGAGGGCGCGGTACTGGTCGATGTTGAACACGAACTTCTGCAACCCCGGGTCCAGCGGCACGCCCAGCGCCTCCGCGGCAGCCGGGTTCACGTGGCGCGCGGAGAGCACCTTCCGCTGCAGCACCCGGTTGGTGTAGGCGGAGAGGATGCGCCGGATCGGGTCACGCACCACGGCGATCTTGGTCCAGCCCTCGTAGGCGGAAAGGTCCACCCGGTGGAACCGCGTCGAGGAGGCCTCGGCATGGGCGCTGGCGCCCGGCGCGTCCTCATCCAGCGGCTTTCCGTGATTTGCGTGATAGAACACACGCTTGAGGGAGGAACTTGCCACCTTCGGAATCGGGAAGTAGACGATTGAATGCGCGTCGATCGTGGCGGTCATCCTGTCCTCCGCGGCCCGGGGCCCGGCGCCCCGGGGCACATCAGCAACAGCGGGCCCGCTACGTCAACCCCGCGCGCCCGCCCCGCGCCGGCAAATCCGGGCGTGACGCGGCGCCGCCGCCCGGGCATTCTGGCGCCCTGCCCACCGAACCGCCCCCAGAGGACACACATGGCCTACGTCTACGACGACCAGAACATCTTCGCCCGCATCCTGCGCGGCGAAATCCCGAACAAGACCGTGCTGGAGACCGAGCATTCGCTCGCCTTCCACGACATCGGCCCGCAGGCCCCCTGCCACGTGCTGGTGATCCCGAGGGGCGCCTACGTGAGCTACGACCACTTCACCGCCGAGGCGAGCGACGCGGAGATCCTCGATTTCTCCCGCGCCGTGGGCGAGGTGTGCCGGATGATGGAAGTCTCGCCCGCGGGCACCGGCCAGGGCTACCGGCTGATCTCCAACACCGGAGACCACGGCCACCAGGAAGTGCCGCACCTGCACGTCCACGTGCTCGGCGGCCGCTCGCTGGGCCGGATGCTGGAGGCGCTGGACTGACGGCGCCGCCGGCGCGCCCCGTCCCGAGGGACCGGGCGCCGCGGCGGGGGCGGGGCCGTCCCTGCGTCCCGCCGCGATCCCGCAGAGGCAGCATCGCCCCCCGCCGCTGCCCCCGGTCAGTCCCACCCGGCGATGCGCCTAGGAGGCCTTGCCGAGCGGGGCCTCGCCCTCGGGGGGCAGCTTCGTGGAGGTGAGCGCCACGAAGATGTCCTCCAGATGGGGCTCCTCGCTCGCCACGTCGGCGATGGAGATGCCGGCGGCGCGGACGGCGTCGAGCACCCGGCCGGCGCTCATCTTCGCCCGCGCGTAGCTCAGCGCCAGGCTGCCGTCGGGGCGCAGCGCGGCGCGCACGCCCTCCGGCAGGCCCTCGGGCAGCGCCGTCGGTCGCTCGGGGGTGATCACCAGCGTCTTGGTGTCCATCCGCCCGATCAGCGCCGACTTCTCCTCGCAGGCCACCAGCGCCCCGTCGGCGATGATGCCGATGCGGTCGCACATCTGCTCGGCTTCCTCCAGGTAATGGGTGGTGAGGATGATGGTGGTGCCGGCGGCGTTGAGCTCGCGCACATAGTCCCACAGCATCTGGCGCAGCTCGATGTCCACGCCCGCGGTGGGTTCGTCGAGCACCAGCACCTGGGGCGCGTGCACCAGCGCCTTGGCCACCAGCAGCCGGCGCCGCATGCCGCCCGAGAGGGTGCGGGCATAGGAATCGGCCTTGTCGAGCAGGCCGACCGAGGTGAGGATGCTCTCGGTGCGCCGCTCGCGCGCGGGCACGCCGTAGAGGCCGGCCTGCAGCTCCAGCGCCGCGCGCGGGCTGAAGAACGGGTCGATGTTGAGCTCCTGGGGCACCACGCCGATGGCGGCCCGGCTCTGGCGCGGGTTCACGTCCTGGTCGAAGCCCCAGATCTTCACCGTGCCGGCGCTCTTGCGCACCAGGCCGGCCATGATGTTGATCGTGGTGGATTTTCCGGCGCCGTTCGGCCCCAGCAGCCCGAAGACGGAGCCGGCGGGAATGTCGAGGTCGAGGCTTTTCAGCGCCTCCTTGTCCGGCGCCCCGCCGGTTCCGGGGTAGACCTTGCGCAGGCCCCGCAATTCGATGGCGTTCTGCGGCATGTGGTGTTCCCTTCGCATCTGTTGCAGCGGCGTCGCGGAGCGGCCCCGGCCGGGCCCGGCCAGCCGATCGCGCCTTGCCGCGCGGCGCGGGATCGCTATCATGCGCGACCTTGAGCGGTCAACGCCGCGACCAGACCCGGAGACCCTGCGCATGACAATCGAGGCACCCGAAACCCAGGAAGTCACTAAGAGCCGCATCGCCTGTGACGGCGGCGGGCCGGCCACCGGCCACCCCCGGGTCTGGCTGACGATCCCGCCGGAGACCGGGTTCGTCGAATGCCCCTATTGCGACAAGAAATTCGTGCTCAGGCCCGGCTCGGTCGACGAGCACTGAGCCGCCCGCCGGCCACGGCCGGACGGCGCCGCGCGGATCCGCCCCTCCCCCGCCGGGAGGGAGGTGATTGCGCTGCGCAGGGCGAAGACGGCGCCGGACGGACGGCAGCATCGCCCGAAGCCGGCACCGGCCGAGGACATCGCCGGCCGACGCCGGCACTGAGCCGAACACAGGCCCGACGACAGACCCCGTGCCCGCAGACGGCACAGTCCCGAATGCCCACCCGAATGCCCGCAGCCGGCCCGACGCCGGACGCACAGCCGAGACGGAGACCCCACCATGAGCGACACCAGCACGGACGCGGCCCCGGGGAGCCTCGGCATCGGCCCCGGCGACCACCTGCACCTGATCGACGGCTCCGGCTTCATCTTCCGCGCCTACCACGCGCTGCCGCCGCTCACCCGCAAGTCCGACGGCCTGCCGGTGGGCGCGGTCTCGGGCTTCTGCAACATGATCTTCAAGCTGGTTGAAGACGCGAAGGGCCCGGACGCCCCCACCCATGTGGCGGTGATCTTCGACTATTCCTCCAAGACCTTCCGCAACGAGATCTACCCCCAGTACAAGGCCCAGCGCCCGCCGGCGCCGGAAGACCTGGTGCCGCAGTTCCCGCTGATCCGCGACGCCACGCGCGCCTTCAACCTGCCCTGCATCGAGATGGACGGCTATGAGGCCGACGACATCATCGCCACCTATGCCGACCAGGCCGCGGCGGCGGGCGCGAAGGTGACGATCATCTCGTCGGACAAGGACCTGATGCAGCTGGTCGATGACCGCGTCTCCATGCTCGACGGCATGAAGAACCGCCAGATCACCGCCGAGGAGGTGGTGGAGAAATTCGGCGTGCGCCCGGACCGGGTGATCGACGTGCAGGCGCTGGCGGGAGATTCGGTGGACAACGTGCCCGGCGCGCCCGGCATCGGCATCAAGACCGCGGCGCTGCTGATCAACGAATACGGCGACCTCGACACGCTGCTGGCCCGGGCGGAGGAGATCAAGCAGCCCAAGCGCCGGCAGACGCTGATCGACTTCGCGGACCAGATCCGCGTCTCGCGCCGGCTGGTGACGCTCATGCGCGACGTGCCGGTGGAGGAGCCGATCGGCGCCCTCGCCCTGCGTGAACCGGACCCGCAGATGCTGGTCGACTTCCTGGCGCAGATGGAATTCCGCACCCTGGCGACCCGTGCCGCCGGCAAGTTGGGGCTGGAGGCGCCGGTGATCACCGAGGCGCCGGCCGCCCCCGCCCCCGCGGCACCGGCACAGGCCGGCACGCCCGATGCCCCGCCCCCGATCGACCCCGCCGGCTACGAGACCGTCTCCGACGCCGCCGCCCTGCAGCGCTGGTGCGCGCTGGCGCGCGCGCGCGGCCATGTGGCGGTGGACACCGAGACGACGTCGCTGGACGAGATGGTGGCCGAGCTGGTCGGCGTCTCGCTCTGCGTGGAGGCGGGGTCGGCCTGCTACATCCCGCTGGGCCATGTGGAGGGCACGGGCGACCTGCTGGGCGCGCGCAGCGCCGCCCCGGGCCAGATGGACCGCGAGGAGGCGCTCGCCCTGCTGCGCGACATCCTGGAGGACGATGCGATCCTCAAGATCGGCCAGAACCTGAAGTACGACCTGAAGGTGCTGGCCCGGGCCGGGCTGCGCGTGGCTCCGATCGACGACACGATGCTGATCTCCTACGCGCTCGATTCCGGCCTCGGCTCCCACGGCATGGACGCGCTCTCCGAGCGCCACCTGGGCCACAAGCCGATCCCGATCAAGACCCTGCTCGGCACCGGAAAGGCCGCCATCAGCTTCGACCAGGTGCCCATCGCCTCGGCCACGCCCTACGCGGCGGAGGATGCCGACGTCACCCTGCGCCTGTGGCAGGCGCTGAAACCGCGGCTGGTGCGCGACCGGCTCACCACCGTCTACGAGACGCTGGAGCGCCCGCTGGTGCCCGTGCTCGCGCAGATGGAGATGGAGGGCATCAAGGTGGACCGCGACCACCTCAGCCGCATGTCCAACAGCTTCGCCCAGCGCATGGCCGGGCTGGAGGCGGAGATCCACGAGCTCGCGGGCGGGGCGTTCAACGTGGGCTCCCCGAAGCAGCTTGGCGAGATCCTGTTCGAGCGCATGGAGCTGCCCGGCGGCAAGAAGGGCAAGGCCGGCGCCTGGGGCACCGGCGCCGACGTGCTGGAGACGCTGGCCGCCGAGGGGCACGCCCTGCCCGCGCGGGTGCTCGACTGGCGGCAGATGTCGAAGCTCAAGTCCACCTACACCGACGCGCTGCCCACCCATATCAACGCCGAGACGGGCCGCGTGCACACCTCCTTCAGCCTCGCGGCCACCACCACCGGGCGCCTCGCCTCCACCGACCCGAACCTGCAGAACATCCCCGTGCGCTCCGAGGAGGGCCGGCAGATCCGCGAGGCCTTCATCGCCGAGCCGGGCAACCTGATCGTGAGCCTCGACTACAGCCAGATCGAGCTGCGCATCCTCGCCGAGGTCGCGGGCATCGACACGCTCAAGCAGGCGTTCCGCGAGGGGCTCGACATCCACGCCATGACCGCCTCGGAGATGTTCGGCGTGCCGATCGAGGGCATGGACCCGATGATCCGCCGCCAGGCCAAGGCGATCAACTTCGGCGTCATCTACGGCATCTCCGCCTTCGGCCTGTCCAACAACCTACGCATTCCGCGCGGCGACGCGCAGGATTTCATCGACCGCTACTTCGAGAAGTTCCCCGGCATCCGCGCCTACATGGACAGCACGGTGGAGGGCGCGAAGGCAAAGGGATATGTGGAGACACTGTTCGGCCGTCGCATCCACACGCCGGAGATCAACGCCAAGGGCCCCGGGGCGGGCTTCGCCAAGCGCGCGGCCATCAACGCCCCGATCCAGGGCGCCGCGGCCGACGTGATCCGCCGCGCGATGATCCGGGTGCCGGCGGCGCTCGCCGCCGCCCGCCTGCCCGCCCGCATGCTGCTGCAGGTCCACGACGAACTGCTGTTCGAAGTGCCCGAGGCGCAGGTGGAAGACACCATTTCCGTGGTCCGCGGCGTGATGGAGGGCGCGAGCCACCCGGCCGTCCACCTCGACGTGCCGCTCGTGGTGGACGCGGGCTTCGGCCCGAACTGGGCCGCCGCCCACTGACCCCGGCAGGCCGGGGCCGCGCCCGGCCGGCCCCGGCCTCCGTGCCGCGCCCGCACGGGCCTGCCGGGGGGGATGCGATGCGGCACGGCTGCCCGCCCCGGCGCGGGGCGCCAGACGGCCGGGGCACGGCCCGTCTCGCCCAGCGTGGCCCGGGGCCGAGGGCTCAGGAGAGGCCGAGCACGTCGATCATGGTGTATTCGCCCGGCTGCCTGTCGCGGCCCCAGAGCGCGGCCTTCACGGCGCCCCGCGCGAAGATCATCCGGTCGCTCGCGAGATGGCGCAGGGTGATGCGTTCGCCCAACCCGGCGAAGATCACCTCGTGCTCGCCCACCACGTCGCCGCCACGCAGGGCCGCGAAGCCGATGTCGCCGCGCCGGCGCGCGCCGGTCTGCCCGTCGCGGCCGCGGTCCGAGACGGAGGCGAGGTCGACCCCCCGCCCCTCCGCCGCGGCCTCGCCCAGCATCAGCGCGGTGCCCGAGGGGGCGTCGACCTTGTGGCGGTGGTGCATCTCCACGATCTCGATGTCGAAATCCGCGTCCAGCGCCGCGGCGAGGCGCCGGGTGAGCAGCGTGAGCACATTCACCCCGAGCGACATGTTCCCGGCGCGTATGATGGTGGCATGGCGCGCGGCCGCGGCCAGGCGCGGCATGTCCTCCGCCTCGAAGCCGGTGGTGCCGATCACATGCACGGCACGGGCCTGCGCGGCGAGTGCGGCATGCGCCAGCGTGGCCTGCGGCGCGGTGAAATCGATCGTGGCGCGCGAGATGGCCAGAACCTCGAGCGGGTCGTCCGACACGATCAGGCCGCGCGGCGCACCGCCGAGGCATTCGCCAAGGTCCCGCCCCACCCAGTCATGCCCGGGCCGGGCGGTCACGCCGCACAGCTCGGCCTCCGGGTGTTCGTCGACGGCGGCCACCAGCATGCGGCCCATGCGACCGGGCGCGCCGAGAACGGAAATCGGGGTCTTCTGCATCGTCACCTCCTCGCAGTCGGACCTGCACTACCATGCCGCGCGGGGCGGCGCGAGACCCGGTGCTTGTGAACCCCGCCCCCCGCGCCCTACATAGGTCCGACAGACCGGCGGCCGCACACCCGAGAGGATTCCATGCCCCAGATCGCCCCCGGCGAGATCACCGAAGCCACCGAAGCGGCGATGGCCCGCAGTGCCGGCGACGCGGCGCTGTTCCTGAAGTCGCTCTCGCACGAGGGCCGGCTGATGATCCTGTGCCATCTGGCGACCGGGGAAAAATCGGTGACCGAGCTGGAAACCCTGCTCGGCGCGCGCCAGGCGGCGGTCTCCCAACAGCTCGCCCGCCTGCGCCGCGACGGCCTCGTCGCCCACCGCCGCGAGGGGAAATCGATCCTCTACCGGGTCGACGACCGCCGCGCGGCCCGGCTGGTGGGGCTGCTCTACGAGATGTTCTGCGCGCCCGGACAGGACTGAAGCCCTCCGCTCGCGAGGGCGCTGACTTGCCCCCGGGCATCCCGGCCGCAGACTGGCACACGCCGCGCCCTCCCGCGCGGGCACGCCGCGGCATTCGGCACGGCGTAGCGGCGCGGTCTGACCAGCGGGGTCGCCGAAGCCGCCGGGCTGGCCCGCCTCACGATCGCCTCATGGGCTCGAAAGATGGCCCCGCGGGTTCGAGGGACGTGAACGCCCATTCTTCCGCGCCGGAGCCTGACGGACAGCAGCGTCGCAGGATCGCCGCTGGCGCGTGTCTTCGACTGGCGGAGCCCCGGATGCCGGCACGCCGCGACTGCGGCGATGGCAGGCACGCCGCAGCATCGGCCCCGGCGCAACGGCTGACCCGCCGCGAGTCCGACCGGCGCATGGACTGCCCGTTCCCGCTCGGCACGGGGACCGGACTGCGGTACGGATGGCGAGCACCCGGACGGAACCGCCTCCCGGCCAACCGGCGCGGGTGGCGGGTGCGTCCGGGGGGCCCGCGCGGCGGCGGCTTACCGCGGCAGCACGGTCTGGCGATAGCCGATGGCCTCGGCAAGGTGGCCGCGGCCGATCTCCTCCTCCCCGGCCAGATCGGCGATCGTGCGTGCCACCCGCATCACCCGCACGAGGCCGCGACCGGTGAGGTGCAGCCGGGCATGGGCGAGTTCCAGCAGGTCGCGCGCCGCGCTGGCAAGGGTCGAGGCGTCCTGCAGATGGGCCTGCCCGGCCTCGGCATTGCAGCGCGGGCCGGCGGCGCCGTAGCGGGCCACCTGGCGGCTGCGCGCCCGGGCCACCCGGCGGGCGACCACGGCCGTGCTTTCCCCGTCCGGCGCGGCGAGCTGGTCGCCGATCGACGCGAGGGGCAGTTCGAGGCGGATATCGATCCGGTCCAGCAGCGGCCCGGAGATCCGTGCCTGATAGTCGCGCGCGCAATTCGGCGCCCGGCCGCAGGCGCGGTTCGCATCGCCCAGCCAGCCGCAGGTGCACGGGTTCATCGCCGCGACCAGCTGCACCCGCGCGGGGTAGGTGACATGGGCCTCGGCCCGCGCCACCATCACCTCGCCGGTCTCCAGCGGCTGGCGCAGGCTCTCGAGCACCCGGGCCGAGAAACTGGGCAATTCGTCGAGGAACAGCACGCCGTTGTGCGCCCGGCTCACCTCACCCGGCAGCGCCCGCCGGCCACCGCCGATCATCGCGGCCAGCGACACGCCGGGCATCGGATCGCGGAACGGCCTGCGCCGGCTCACCTGGCCGCCGCGCAGCTCCCCCGCCACGGAGGCGATCATGCTCACCTCCAGCGCCTCGCGCGCCGAGAGCGGCGGCAGCAGGCCGGGCAGGCAGCGCGCGAGCAGCGACTTTCCGGCGCCCGGCGGGCCGACCATCAGCACGTTGTGCCCGCCTGCCGCCGCCACCTCCATGGCGCGTTTCGCGGTCTCGTGGCCCTTCACGAAGGCCAGTTCGCCCAGATGCGCCGGGCTCTCGCCCGGTGGCGCGGGCTGCGGCGGGGGGAGCGGGGCCTTGCCGGAGAAATGGTTGAGCAGGGTGAGCAGGCAGGGCGGCGCGAGGATCTCCACCTCGCCCACCAGCGCGGCCTCCGGCCCGCTCGCCGCCGGGCAGATCAGCCCTTTCTCCAGGCTTGCCGCCGTCACCGCCGCCGGCAGCGCGCCGGCCACTGGGTTCAGCCGGGCGTCGAGGGTAAGCTCGCCGATCGCCACGTAGCGCGCGCATTCCTCCGGCGGGATCACCTCCATCGCCGCCAGCAGGCTCAGCGCGATCGGCAGGTCGAAATGCGCGCCGATCTTGGGCTGGTCAGCGGGTGCGAGGTTGATGACGATGCGCCGGGCGGGCAGCGACAGGCCCAGCCCGCTGAGCGCCGCGCGCACCCGCTCGCGGCTCTCGGCCACCGCCTTGTCCGGCAGGCCGACGATGTGGAAGGCCGGCAGCCCGCCGGACAGCGCGCATTGCACGTCCACCTCGCGTGCATCCGTGCCGTCAAAGGAAACCGTGTAGGAATGGGACACCATCGGCGAGTTAGGCGGCGATTCCGGTTAACGAGCGCTTAAGAGCCCGCGCCGGTTTGTGAAATGTTGCCCGCCGCGCGCGCCCCGCCGCGTATCTCCGGTGCCCGCTCTCGGGCCCAAGGCCGGGCCCCGCTTGCTTCCGAAGACATCCGCTCCGGTCAGCGAAGCTCCGCTCCGGGCGTCCGGAACACGTCCGCGCCGGCCCCGGGGGCCCGCTCCGGGCATCCGGAGCACCTCCACGTCACCCCCGGGGAGCCTGCTCCGGGCATCCGGAGCGCGTCCGCGGCGGGCCGGGGAGCAGATTCCGCCGGCCCGTCTTCACCGTGGGCTCCTTGTCCGCCGTCTCCATCGCCCTCCCCCGATGAGACCGTACCCGTTCCGCCTCCGTACCAGCGCTCCCCGAAGCCGCACGGATCCCGCGCCTGAGCGGCCTTCGCGACAGGCGCGGTGGGGCCGGCAGGACGCAGGCAGGCGTTCCTCGGGCGGATGCCCCCGGGTGCCGGCGCCTTCCCCGGAAGGCCCTGGTCTCCGTCCTCCTCCGTGCCACGGGTCCGCCCCCGTGATCCCGCGCGCGTGCTGCCGCCTCGCCGTGATCCTTGCCCCCCGTACGAGGCTCCGCCCCGGTGGCCCGGGGCTTCCGCCCGAACCCTTCTCCCGGTCCCGGCGCGGGGGGCCGCGGCACCGCTGCCTTTTGCCTCCGCGCGCCGGACGTGCCAGAACGGCGCGTCCGACTGTCCCTGAAAGGCCCCCCATGCCCGTTCCGGTCTCCGACGCCCTGCGTGGTCACGCGGCGATGCTGATGTTCGCGATGCTCGTTTCCGGCTCGTTCAGCCTGGGCGGGCTGGCGGCGCCGTGGATGGACCCGGCGGCGCTGAACGCCCTGCGATTCGCCATCGCCACCGGGGTGATGGGCGGGCTGGCGCTGCGGGCCGGGGCGCTGCGGCGCGGGGCCTTCGCCGCGCCGTGGCGGCACCTGCTGCTGGGCGGGCTGCTCTCGGTCTACTTCGTGCTGATGTTCCGGGCGCTGCAGATCACCGACCCGGTGTCGACGGGGGCGGTGTTCACGCTCACGCCGGTGATGTCGGCCGTGTTCGGCTGGCTCCTGCTGCGGCAGGTGACCACGCCGCTGATGGCGCTGTCCCTGGCGCTGGCGGCCGCAGGCGCGCTGTGGGTGATCTTCCGCGGAGACCCGGCCGCCATGCTGCGCTTCGAGCTGGGCCGGGGCGAGTGGCTCTACTTCCTCGGCTGCATCGCGCATGCGCTCTACACGCCGCTGGTGCGCAAACTGGGCCGGGGCGAGCCGCTGCTGGCCTTCACCTTCGGCACGCTCTTCGCCGGCATGGTGCTGATCGGCGGCTACGCCCTGCCCGCACTGGCGGAGACGGATTTCGCGGCGCTGCCCTCCTCGGTCTGGGTGGCCATCCTCTACACCGCGGTCTTCACCACGGCTGTCACATTCTACCTGCTGCAATTCGCCGCCATGCGCCTGCCCAGCGCGAAGGTGATGGCCTACACCTATCTGGTGCCCAGCTTCGTGATGGTGTGGGAGGGCGTGCTGGGGCACGGCTGGGTCGCACCGCAGGTGCTGCCCGGAGTGGCCGCGACGGTGCTTGCCCTCCTGGTCCTCCTGCGCGCCTGAGGCGCGACGGGGAGGCGGAGCGATACGGGGCGCCGCACCTGGGCTCTGCCCCGCGAGGCGCGATGCCGCGCAGGTCCGCCCGTCGCGGCCCTGCCCCGCGCCGTTTCAATGCCGGTCGCCGCGGCATTGCCTGCCACGCGTCCCCCCCGCCGTTCGCAACCGGTCCGTCGCGGCTCCGGCCCGCGCCGCTTCAACGCCAGCCGCCGCGGCATTGCCCGCCAGCGTCCCCCCCGCCTTTCGCAACCGGTCCGTCGCGGCCCCGGCCCGCGCCGCTTCAACGCCGGTCGCCGCGGCATTGCCCGCCACGCGTCCCCCCCGCCGTTCGCAACCGGTCCGTCGCGGCCCCGGCCCGCACCGCTTCAACGCCGGTCACCGCGGCATTGCCTGCCATATGTCACCCCCTGACTGACTGCGGCGCCGGTTCCGCCGATGCGGAGCATCACCACCGGCCCCACTCGCCTCGACGCGGCGCATCGCTGGCAGCGTCAGTCCAGCGCGACGCCCCGCTCTCCCCGACGCAGCGCACCACCGCCAGCCCCGGCGTCAAAATCTCCCGTTCACCGCAGGGCCAGCCGGCCCGCCAGCGCTCGGGAGGGGTACGCGCAACAGGGCCCCGCCTGGCACCGGGCCGATGCGGCGGCGGGTCCTCCTGCCCGGCAGGGAGAGGGCGGGCGCGAGGAGGCGTGTCGTGACCCATTGTGGCAACGCTCAGCTCACCCCGGCGCGAGCGCGCGCAGGAACAGCGTGTCGAGGAAACCCTGGGCGCCGTCGATGGCCGCGCCCGCGTCGGCGGAGAGCACGGCCTGCACCTGCACCTGGAAATCCGCGTAATGCTGCGTGGTGGCCCAGATCGCGAACAGCAGATGGCGTGGGTCCACCGGCGCCAGCCGCCCGGCGGCGATCCAGCCCTCGATCACCGCCGCCTTCTCGTCCACCAGCGCCTTCAGCGCGCCGGTGAGCTCCTCCACGATGAGCGGCGCGCCGCGGATCACCTCATTGGCAAACAGCCGCGAGGCGCGCGGATTCTCCCGCGACATCTCCAGCTTGCGCCGCAGGTAGGCGCGGATCTCCTCCAGCGGCTCGCCCGCCGGGTCCATCCGGCGCAGGGGGTCCAGCCAGCCGTCCAGCGTGGCGTCGAGCACCGCACGGTAGATCTCCTCCTTGGAGCGGAAATAGTATAGCAGGTTGGGCTTGGACATGCCCGCTTCCTGCGCGATCCTGTCAATGGTGCTGCCGCGGAACCCCTCGGCGGAAAACACCTCCAGCGCCGCGTCGAGGATCTTCTCCTCGTTCTCGCGCTGGATGCGGGTTTTCGCCCTCAGGGCCGGGTCTGGCGCGAATTCAGTCATGAACGCGGGGCCTCCTGCACTCTTTGCAGGCAGACTCCGCCAGTTTGACCGCATGGTCAACAATTCCTTGACGCCCCGGGGCGCTGTGATAGCGTTTTTCCGTCAGATCGCCGGCGAGGCGCGCCCGTTTCGCCTCAGGAGAAAGTCATGGCCGTCCGCCGACAGCCCAGCCAGAATGCTCCCAGCGCCCTCCCGGCGGCCCCCGCGCTGCCCGGGCGCACCGTATGCCCGGCCGGAACGCGGAACGACCCCGGCGCCGGCCTGACGCGGGCGCGGGCGCCCCGCCCTGCCCCGTCCCCATACCTGTCCCGACACCCGGCCCGTCCCCCCGGGATCCGACAGGGCGGCGCCCCGCGCATCGCCCCCCGACACGCCCCGGCCTGACGGCCCGATGCTCCCCCCGACCGAAGATCACCCGAAGGACACCTGATGACCGACCGCCCGCAGGCCACCCCCACCGTGCTGCTCGACGACCCCGACATGATCGTGACGCGCTGGGACTTTCCCCCGGGCGGCGAGACCGGCTGGCACGTGCACGGCATGAACTACGTGGTGACCACCCTCACCCCCTGCCCGATGCTGGTGGAGGAAGTGGGCGGCGGCACCCGCCGCAACGAGAGCCCGGCCGGACGCGTCTACCGCGGCTGCGAGGGCGCCGAGCACAACGTGATCAACGACGGGCCCGAGCCGATGAGCTTCGTCGAGCTCGAACTGAAGAAGAAGGACTGAAAGAGATGACCGCTCCGGGCAAGAACCTCACCGTGAACGCCGACCGCCTGTGGGAGAGCCTCGAGGAAATGGCGCAGATCGGCCCCGGCCAGCGCGGCGGCTCCAACCGCCAGACGCTGACCGACGCCGATGCCGAGGGCCGCGCGCTGTTCCAGGCGTGGTGCGAGGCCGCCGGCATGACCATGGGCGTGGACCAGATGGGCACCATGTTCGCCCGCCGCGAGGGCACGGACCCGGACGCGCTGCCGGTCTACGTGGGCTCGCATCTCGACACCCAGCCCACCGGCGGGCGCTATGACGGCGTGCTCGGCGTGCTCGGCGCGCTGGAGGTGATCCGCTCGCTCAACGACCTCGGCATCCGCACGAAGCACCCGATCGTGGTGACGAACTGGACCAACGAGGAAGGCGCGCGCTTCGCCCCCGCCATGCTCGCCTCCGGTGTCTTCGCCGGGCTGCACGCGCAGGACTGGGCCTATGACCGGGTCGACGCCGAGGGCAAGCGCTTCGGCGACGAGCTGGAGCGCATCGGCTGGAAGGGCGAGGAGGAAGTGGGCGCGCGCAAGATGAAGGCCTTCTTCGAGCTGCACATCGAGCAGGGCCCGATCCTGGAGGCCGAGGGCAAGGACATCGGCATCGTCACCCATGGCCAGGGCCTGTGGTGGCTCGAGGTCACCCTCACCGGCAAGGACGCCCACACCGGCTCCACCCCGATGAACATGCGGGTGAACGCAGGCCTGGGCATGGCGCGCATCACCGAGCTCGTCCACACCATCGCGATGGAGGCCCAGCCCGACGCGGTGGGCGCCATCGGCCAGGCGAATGTCTACCCCAACTCGCGCAACGTGATCCCCGGCAAGGCGGTGTTCACGGTGGACTTCCGCTCCCCCGACCAGGGCAAGCTCGACGCCATGCGCGCGCGGCTCGAGGCGGAGGCGCCGAAGATCGCGGCCGAGCTGGGCCTGGGCTTCTCCATCGAGCCCGTGGGCCATTTCGACCCCGTGACCTTCGACGAGACCTGCGTGGCCGCCCTGCGCGGCGCGGCCGAGCGGCTGGGCTTCAGCCACCGCGACATGGTCTCGGGCGCGGGCCACGACGCCTGCTGGATCAACCGCGTCGCCCCCACGGCGATGGTGTTCTGCCCCTGCGAGGGCGGGCTCTCCCACAACGAGGACGAGAGCATCACCAAGGACTGGGCCGCCGCCGGCGCCAACGTGCTGATGCACGCCGTGGTCGAGACCGCGGAGATCGTGGGGTGATGGCCGGCCACCTGCAGCCTTTCGGAGCATTTCCCCCGGTCGCGGCCCCCGCGACCGGTGTCCCGGGCTTGACCCGGGACCTCGATTGCCCCTGCACTGCGGCATGGCCTTCTATGTCTACATCCTCGCCTCGCGGCCCGGCGGCGCGCTCTACACCGGCTCGACCGACGACCTGCGCCGCCGTGTCGAGCAACACCGCAGCGGGGCGCTCGCCGGCCACACGGACACCTACGGCATCCGCACCCTCGTGTGGTTCGAGGCCCATGACACCCGCGCCGAGGCCCTCCTGCGCGAACGCCGCATCAAGCGCTGGCGCCGGCTGTGGAAGGAACAGCTCATCATGCAGCACAACCCGCAGTGGCGCGACATCACAGCGGACATTCCGTGGTGAGGGGGCCCGCGAGGCCCCGGGTCAGGCCCGGGGCGCCGGCTCGCGGGGCGGATGGCATGCCGCCCGGCGCAAACCCTTGCGGCAGCTCCCCCGGGCAATTCACACGACCCGGGTGATGCTGCTGCGGAGGGCAACGACATGACCCGCCTGCCCACCCTCGCTGGCACCGCGCGCGCGGCCCTTGCCGCCATGCTTCTGCTCGGGGCCTGCGCTCAGGAGGCGCCGCGGCGCGCTCCGGTGCTGCCCGAGGCCCGGCCGGGCGTGAGCGACATATCCGCCGCCGTCGCGCAGTTGCGCGAGGGCCAGCTCGCCAGCTACCGGCTGGAGACCATCGCCCCGGATGGCAGCCTCACCGACCGGGGCCTGCTCTGGCTCGAGGTGGTCGGGGGCGGCGATGGCGTCGTCAACCTGCTGGCCTGGAAGGACATCGGGGAGGATCCGGCCTCCCTGCCCGAGGCCAAGCGCGAGGCCATGCACGCGATCGCGACGCGGCAGGGCCGCACCGCCCCCGCAGCGCTCGACGGCTATGCCGTGCTGGCGTGGTCGGTTTCGACCGTCGACAGCGAGGGCCGGCTGCTCGCGCGCAGCGACTTCTCCGGCGACCTCGAAATCTACAAGCCGCATGATTGCAGTTTCACCACGGAACCCTGCAGCTCGAAGGCCTCCATGCTCCGGGGCAGGAGACCGCTCACGCTCGAGGCCAGCACCACCGGGCGGATGGAGGGCGGCGTCTGGGCGGGCGTGACCCGCGCCCGCATCTCCGCGTCCCCCTCGGCAACCGCTCCGGCCGTCAACACCACCCAGCGGCGTTCGGTCTCGCCAGACGGGTTCCCGCTCGACATCATCACCTACACCGACACCGGCGGAACCATCTGGCGGCGCACCGACGCCCCGACCCCGCCGCCAGCAGAGGGCGCGTGAGCCGCGCCGACAGGGAGACACGCATGACCAAAGTCATCAAGAACGGCACCATCGTCACCGCCGACCGCTCCTACAAGGCGGACGTGCTGGTGGACGGCGAGACGATCCGCGAGATCGGGCCCGACCTGAAGGGTGACGAATACATCGACGCCGAGGGCGCCTATGTCATCCCCGGCGGGATCGACCCGCACACGCATCTCGAGATGCCCTTCATGGGCACCACCGCGGCCGAGACCTTCGAGAGCGGCACCTTCGCCGCCGCCGCCGGCGGCACCACGATGCTGGTGGATTTCTGCCTGCCGGGGCCCGACGGCTCCCTCGTGAACGCGATCAACGACTGGCACCGCAAGTCCGCCCCGCAGATCAGCGTGGACATCGGCTACCACATGGCCGTCACCGGCTGGAACGAGACCATCTTCGCGGAGATGGAGCAGGCGGTGAAGATGGGCATCAACACCTTCAAGCACTTCATGGCCTACAAGGGCGCGCTGATGGTGGAGGACGACGAGATGTTCGCCTCCTTCAAGCGCTGCGCCGAGCTGGGCGCCCTGCCGCTGGTGCATGCGGAGAACGGCGACATCGTGGCAGCACTGCAGGAGAAGTACATGGCCGAGGGGCTCACCGGCCCCGAGGGCCACGCCTATTCCCGGCCCCCGGAGGTGGAGGGCGAGGCGACCAACCGCGCCATCATGATCGCCGATGCCGCCGGCGTGCCGCTCTACGTGGTGCACGTGAGCTGCGAGCAGAGCCACGAGGCCATCCGCCGCGCGCGCCAGAAGGGCATGCGGGTGTACGGCGAGCCGCTCATCCAGCACCTCACCCTTGATGAGGGCGAGTATTTCAACCGGGACTGGGACTATGCCGCCCGCCGGGTGATGTCGCCGCCCTTCCGTTCGAAGGACCATCAGCAGAGCCTCTGGGCGGGCCTGCAGTCCGGCTCGCTGCAGGTGGTGGCCACCGACCATTGCGCCTTCACCACCGAGCAGAAGCGCTTCGGGCTCAAGGGTTTCCCCTCGATCCCGAACGGCACCGGCGGGGTGGAGGACCGGCTGGCGGTGCTCTGGACCCAAGGGGTGGAGACCGGGCGGCTGACGCCGGAGGAGTTCGTCGCCGTCACCTCCACCAACATCGCCAAGATCCTCAACGTCTACCCGCGCAAGGGGGCCATCGTGGAAGGCGCCGACGCCGATATCGTGGTGTGGGACCCGAAGCTGTCGCGCACCATCACCGTGGCGAGCCAGAAGTCGATCATCGACTACAACGTCTTCGAGGGGTTCGAGGTGAGCGCCCAGCCGCGCTACACGCTCTCGCGCGGGGACGTGGTCTGGGCGCATGGCCAGAACAGCCAGCCCCAGCCGGGCCGGGGCAAGTTCATCCCGCGGCCGCCCTTCCCCTCCGCCCACAAGGCGCTGTCGAAGTGGAAGGAACTCACCACCCCGCGCAAGATCGCGCGCGACCCGCAGAACATCCCCTCGGGCGTCTGACGCCCGGGCGTTGAAGCAGGGCGTGTGACGCCCGGCACCGTGTCTCGGGCGTCTGGCGACGCCCGGGCCCGTCACCCGAAGGAGGCCCCGCCGCCCCCCTCTCCCTCCCCGGGGCCGCGTCCGTGGGCCCCCCGACCCAGCAAGAGACCCGCGTGAGCAGCCAAGTCATCCAAGCCAGGGGCCTCGACCTCACCTTCCGGACCGCCGACGGCCCGGTGCACGCGCTGAAGGACGTGAACCTTTCCGTGCAGCGCGGCGATTTCGTGTCCTTCATCGGGCCCTCGGGCTGCGGCAAGACCACCTTCCTGCGGGTGGTGGCCGACCTGGAGCAGCCCACCGGCGGAGAGATCACCGTGAACGGCATGAGCCCGGCCGAGGCCCGTCGCGCCCGCGCCTATGGCTACGTGTTCCAGGCCGCCGGTCTCTACCCCTGGCGGACCATCGGCGGCAACATCCGCCTGCCGCTGGAGATCATGGGCATCCCGCGCGCCGAGCATGCCGCCCGCGTGGCCCGGGTGCTGGAGCTGGTCGAGC
This sequence comes from Paroceanicella profunda, assembly GCF_005887635.2. Lineage (GTDB taxonomy): Bacteria > Pseudomonadota > Alphaproteobacteria > Rhodobacterales > Rhodobacteraceae > Paroceanicella > Paroceanicella profunda. Next base: position 3,965,602 of record NZ_CP040818.1, read on the forward strand.
TTACCGGCTTCGAGAAGAAATTCCCCTGGCAGCTCTCGGGGGGCATGCAGCAGCGCGCCTCCATCGCGCGCGCGCTCTCCTTCGACGCCGACATCCTGCTGATGGACGAACCCTTCGGCGCGCTGGACGAGATCGTGCGCGACAAGCTCAACGAGGAGCTGCTGGGCCTGTGGCGGCGCACGGGCAAGACCATCGGCTTCGTCACCCATTCCATCCCCGAGGCGGTCTATCTCTCCACCCGGATCGTGGTGATGTCGCCCCGCCCGGGCCGGATCATCGACGTGATCGAGAGCGACCTGCCGGCGGAGCGCCCGCTCGACATCCGCGAAAGCCCGGAGTTCCTCGCCCTCGCCCGCCGGGTGCGCGACGGGCTGCGCGCGGGGCATGGCTATGACTGAGCGCCCGGCCCGCGCCCGGCGCCTGTTCGCGACGCGCCCCCGCGCCGACCGCCCGGCCGCGCCGCGGGCCGGTTCCCGCGCCACGCGCCGCCCAACAGGCACGGCCGGCGGCGCGGGCGCTGCAACTCTCCCCGTGGGCTTCGGCGAGCTGCGCCTGCGGGTGCCGGAGACGGGCCCACATGCCGCGCCCCGCCCCCCCTCCTGCAAGCGGCCGCCGTCGAAACCTTGTCAGACGGATGCGCAGGCCGCCCGGCCACAAGAGACTCCGAGGGTGCAGCCCGATCCGGCCGCCGGGCAGCGCGCGTGCGACGGAGCCGTGCCGAACCGGCGCGGGGCCACCGCCCTGCGTCGCTCCTACCGGACAGGGGGCGGGCCGGGTGTCGTGATAGTCCTGCCCCTGCCCGCCCGTCGCGATGCGATGCGCGCTTCGCAGGCAGGCACCCTCCGCGCGGGCGCCCAGGCCGACATCTTCCCCTCGTGGCGGGCCGGTTCTGCCACGCAGCCGTCGCGTCGGGGCCAGTGCCCTGCGCCGATCGGCGCCTTGCCTGAGGCTCCCGGGTCGGGCCGGGCCGCGCCGGACTGGGCAACCGCAGGCACGGAGGGACAGGCATGAAAAGCGTTGTCCCCGTCCTCTCCGTTCTGATCGTCTTCGTGGCGCTCTGGTACGCGCTCGCGGTGGTGCTCAACGCCCCCTGGGCGCGGGACCGGGCGGAGCGCGCCGGCACCGAACTCGGCTTCTCCGAGCTCGTGGCCGACACCTGGGCGCAGGACAAGCCGCTGCTGCCCGCCCCGCACCAGATCGCCGCCGAGATCTGGCACACCACCGCCGAGATGCGCATCACCTCGAAGCGCAGCCTGGTGTGGCACGCCTGGGTGACGCTCTCGGCCACCTTCACCGGCTTTGCCATGGGCACGCTGCTGGGCATCCTGCTGGCGGTGGCCATCGTGCACAGCCGGGTGATGGACCTCTCGGTGATGCCCTGGATCATCGCCTCGCAGACCGTGCCGATCCTCGCCATCGCGCCGATGATTATCGTGGTGCTCTACAACATCGGCGTGCAGGGGCTGGTGGCGAAGGCGGCGATCTCGGCCTACCTGAGCTTCTTCCCCGTGGTCGTGGGCATGGTGAAGGGGCTGCGCAGCCCCGAGCGCATGCAGCTCGACCAGCTGCGCACCTGGAGCGCCAGCCGCGCCCAGGTGTTCTGGAAGCTGCGCCTGCCCGCCTCCATGCCCTACCTCTTCCCGTCGCTGAAGGTGGCGGTGGCCATCGCCCTGGTCGGCGCGATCATCGGCGAGCTGCCCACCGGCGCGCAGGGCGGTTTCGGCTCGCGCATGCTCTCGGGCAGCTATTACGGGCAGACGCTGATCATCTGGTCCGCCCTCATCGGCGCCGCGGTCTGCGCCGGGGCGCTGGTGGGGCTCATCGGCCTGGTGCAGCGCCTGGTGCTGAAGCGCATGGGGATGGCGACATGACCCGCTTCCGCGCCCCCGGCGCCAGCCCGCGCTCCGCTGCCCCGGGCCTGCCCCGGGGCCTCGCGGGCACCGGGCCGACCATATCCATCACCGCCGCCGCCAGCCGCGCCGCACCGGGCGGCTCTCCCGGCGCTGGGGCTGCCCTCACCACTGTTCCGGGCCCGATCCGTGGTTTCGCGGTCACCGCGCCGGCCGGCCTCACCTCCGTAGCCCGCCCGATCCGGGCGTCGGCGATCTCCGCGCCACCCACGCCGCCCACCGTCCATGACATGCCCCCGGCCGACGGACCCACTGTCCCCGGCCTGCCGCGGGGCCTCGGGGTCCGCTTGCCTGACCCGATCCCGGCCCCCCGCTCCGCATCGACGAACCGGCACCCGACCCGGACACGCGCCACCGTGCCGCCCGACCTTCCGTATCCGCGCGGGGGCAGCGCCCGCGCCGCTCCCGCACCCCGCCCCACGGAGGCCCCGGCATGAGCGGCATCCTTCTCTTCGCGCTGGTGTTCTGGCTCGCCGCCTGGGCGCTCAACGTGGTGCTGGCCCGCCACCCGTCGCGGGCGGTGCGGCTGGTGGTGCCGGTGCTGTTCGGGGCCGCGGTGCTGCTGCTGTGGGAGGGGGTGACGCGCGGCCTCGGCGTGCCGCCGGTGATCCTGCCGCCGCCCTCGGCCATCTGGGGGGCGCTGATCTCCTCGGGCCCGATGCTCTGGGCGGATTTCGTGCAGACCTTCCTGCGCGCCGCCCTCACCGGCTACGTGATCGGCTGCGGGTCCGCCTTCCTCTGCGCGCTGGCGATCGACCGCTCTCCTTTCCTGCAGCGCGGCTTGCTGCCGCTGGGCAATCTCGCCGCGGCGCTGCCCATCGTCGGGCTCGCGCCCATCATGGTGATGTGGTTCGGCTTCGACTGGCAGTCCAAGGCGGCCGTGGTGGTGGCGATGACCTTCTTCCCCATGCTGGTGAACACCGTGGAGGGGCTGCGCGCCGCCGACCGCATCCAGCGCGACCTCATGCGCACCTATGCCGCCTCCTGGGGTCAGACGCTCACGAAGCTGCGCCTGCCGGCGGCGGCGCCCTTCATCTTCAACGCGCTCAAGATCTGCTCCACCCTGGCGCTGATCGGCGCCATCGTGGCGGAGTTCTTCGGCACGCCCACCGTGGGCATGGGCTTTCGCATCTCCACCGAGGTGGGGCGGCTGGCGCTGGACACGGTCTGGGCCGAAATCGCGGTGGCGGCCTTGGCCGGATCCGCGTTCTATGGTGTGGTATCGCTCATCGAGAAAGCGGCCACGTTCTGGCACCCGAGCCAGAGGGGATAAGGCCCGGGTGGACATGTTCAACAGGAGAGAGACATGAAGAAACTACTGGCAGGCGCGGCCCTCGCGGCCGTCTCCGCCTATGCGGCCCAGGCCGCCGACGCGGTGACGCTGCAGCTCAAATGGGTCACCCAGGCGCAGTTCGCCGGCTATTACGTGGCCCTCGACCAGGGCTTCTACGCGGACGAGGATCTCGACGTGGAGATCAAGCCCGGCGGGCCGGACATCGCCCCCGCCCAGGTGATCGCCGGCGGCGGCGCCGACGTGATCATCGACTGGATGCCCTCCGCCCTCGCCAGCCGCGAGAAGGGCCTGCCGCTGGTCAACATCGCCCAGCCGTTCAAGAGCTCGGGGATGGAGCTCACCTGCCGCAACGACAGCGGCGTGACCTCGCCGGAGGATTTCCCCGGCCACACCCTGGGCGTGTGGTTCTTCGGCAACGAGTACCCGTTCCTGAGCTGGATGGCCAAGCTCGGCATCCCGACGGATGGCGGCCCGGAGGGCGTGACCGTGCTCAAGCAGGGCTTCAACGTCGACCCGCTGCTGCAGAAGCAGGCCGCCTGCATCTCCACCATGACCTACAACGAGTACTGGCAGGTGATCGACGCCGGGCTGACCCCGGACGAGCTCACCGTGTTCAAGTACGAGGACCAAGGCGTGGCCACGCTGGAGGACGGGCTTTACGTGATGGAGGACAAGCTCGCCGACCCCGCCTTCGCCGACAAGATGGTCCGCTTCGTGCGCGCCTCGATGAAGGGCTGGAAATGGGCCGAGGAGCACCCGGAGGAGGCCGCCGGCATCGTTCTGGACAATGACGCCACCGGCGCCCAGACCGAGGAGCACCAGATCCGCATGATGACGGAAGTCGCCAAGCTCACCGCCGGCTCGAACGGCGCGCTGGACGAGGCGGACTACCAGCGCACCGTCGACAGCCTGCTCGCCGGCGGCTCCGACCCGGTGATCACGAAGGAGCCGGAAGGCGCCTGGACCCACGCGATCACCGACAAGGCGCTCGACTGACGCGAGGCCGTCCGCCCCGGCGGACCCTCGCCTGCCGCCCTCGGGGCCAGGCACGCTCACGGCGCGGGAGCCCCCTCCCGCGCCGTCTTGCCTTCTCCCGTGAGCCGCCCCCGCGCAGCGCCTTCCAGTTCCGCGCGCCGCCGGGTGTTTGCGCATGTCGCCCTGCGAATCCCAGCGCGCGGCAGGATTTTCCGAGGCATCGCCCCGGGCTCCGGGCACCACCGGGTGTCTCGACCCGACGTCGCGGCGTTCCGAGCGCCGCAGCAGTCCCCTGCGTATCGCCTCAGGCTCCGGGCACAGTCAGGTATCTCCGCCCATAGTCCCCGCGCTTCGAGCGCTGCCGCAGTCCCCTGCGCATCGCGCCGGGCTCTGTGCGCCGCCGGGGTACCTCCGCCGCTCGTCGCGACGCCCTGCGCGCACCGGCTTCCCCTGCACGTCGCCTCGGCCTCAGGGCGCCGCGGGTTTCCCAGCGCATCCCGTCAGGCCCGGGGTGCCGCCGGCTTCCCCTGCGCGTCGCTCCGTGCTCAGGGCGTCACCGGTTCCCCTTGCGCATCACCTCCGGCTCAGGGCGCCGCCGGATATCTCCGCTCATTGCTCCGACGCGCCGCGCACCGCCCGGGTCCCCTCTCCGTTGCCCGGTTTCAGAGGTCGGCAGCCAGCCCCTGCACGCGGCGCTGCGGTCCGTCCTCAGGGCCGTCCGGGACGCCTCGCGGCGCGGGCGCAGCCGGAGGCACCGGACCGGCGCGGCCGCTCCCGTCATCGCGAGAGCAGCCGGCTCCCTGCGGCATCAGGCACAGTCCCCCGGTGCCATCACCGCCGCGCGGTGGCTTGTCGGACGACGTCCCGGAAGAGGCGCGCCGCCGCCGCGCGACAGCGCGGCTCGGCCCAAACCGCAGGAGGCCCGCCCCGGCAGGGGCGGGTCGACGGAGGGCGGGAGGGCCCCCTTTCCGGCCGGGGACCGGGGCATGACTGCGGACGGGGGGCGGCGGTCCTGCGCCTCGCCCCCTCGCGCCGGGCCGCCACGGGGTGCAGGCGTCAGGTGAAGACGAAATCGTCCGCCCCGATGTCCGGCAGGTCGATCCCGTGCAGCCGCATCGTCTCGCCGAAGGGGAACCGCAGCAGCGTCGCGTCGCCGTCCCGCCAGAGCAGCGGGGCGATCTCGGCATACCCGTCGGCCGACGGGCAGACGCCCTCCACGCGGATACGGGCGATGCCATCCTCGAAATCGGTGACGTCCGAGAGGTCGCTGAACCTGTCGATGACGAAGACACCCGCCGCCGAGCCGGCCGCTGTCCGCGTCGCCGGAGATCTGCGCCACCACGGGCCCGCTCTCTCCGCCGGTCCCGGATGCGCAGGTCAGCCGGTCATCGCCGTCGCCGCCGTGGATCTCGGCCGCCTTCCGGACGGCCTTGCCCGCGCCGCAGCGCACCGCCGGGCCGGCGAGCAGCAGGATGTCGTCACCGCCACCGCCGCTGACGGTGCCGCTCCCCGTGCCGAGGGTGAGGCGGTCCGCGCCCGCGCCGCCGTCCACCGTGTCGAACCCGGTGTCGGACAGCAGGAACATGTCCTCGCCCTCACCGCCATTGAGCCGGGCCGCACAGGAGTGGGAAATCTCGAACGGTGGTCCCCGCGTCGCCCAAGAAGGTCGTGCGGGGGCCGCGATCACTCTCGAGGAAATCATCGCCGCCGCCGCCGCTGACGAACCCGTCGTCGGAGCGCACCCGCAGCCAGTCCGAACCCGCCTCGCCATGGAGACGCACGTCGTTGGCATGGCAGTAGCCCTCCGTAGAGTCCGACGCCGCAGGTGCAGATCGGATCAGTCCCGTCCCCGGCGTGGATCTCCCGGCCTCGCGTGGCCGCGAAGGTCTGGTGAGTCTCCGGACTGTGGACGACCAGGACGGCCCGGCTGCTTGCCCGCAGCCCGTCGCCCCCGATCGTGCAGTCGATGGTGGTGCTGATGCCCTGTGCGCCGAAGGCCAACGCCAGCGGGTGCCGGGCTTCGAAGGCCACCGTGCCGTCCTGCGCTGCGGTGATGGCGATCCCCTGCTCGCTGAAGCTCACCGAACCCGTGTCGCCGAGGCGGTGTCCGCACACCAAGACATGCCGCAAGGGCGCATCGCCGGGCACCGGGTCCGCGCCGCTTCCGTTGTCGGCGAACAGGTTGGCCGTCAACCCCGGCGGCGCCGGACTCGCCCGTGATCCTGTCGGGTCGCGGATCGATGTCCGAGAGGTGGCGGATGTCCGTCGCAACCCGGAGCCGGGAAGCCTCCTGCACACGGGGCGCGGTCTCCACCAGGGCCACCCCGATGACCGGCGTCGCGGCCTGTGCCCGAACGCCTCGACCGTGCGCGCGGCGGAGAGGGCGTACTGGCCCTGATACCGTCCGATCACCCCTGCGCCCTCAAGCGGGTCATTGTCCGGATCGCCGTCGAGAACCGTGCCGGGGTCGACGCCCCGATCGACAGCGACAGGGCATCGGACGCCGTGGTGTCCGGCATCCTCCACGGGCATCTGCCGAAGGCTCATCGACACCACGATTCCGCCGACGGCATGTTGCGGGGCGATCTCGTCGCGATCAAAGGTGCCGGACCAGTTTCCGTTTCCCTCCCCGGTCAGGCTGCCAGGCCCGAACCTGATCATCCCGAGGGACGGATGGGGGGATCTCGTCGTCCCGCGACAAATGCTCCGTTTCACGGCGCGAAGCGGGGGCAATTCCGCCGCTTCGGCCAAGAACTGCGCCCGTGGCCCGGCCCCGGCAGGTCCGCTAACCAATGTTAACTTAATGTCCGGAGACCGTCGCCGAGCGGGCCGGGAAGCTCAATGCGACGCGGGTGAAATAAGTCGGAAACAGGCGCTTGACCTTCCCCCGTCGCCGCCGTAATAACCCCGGCGTCGGGGCGGAGTAGCTCAGTTGGTTAGAGCAGCGGAATCATAATCCGCGTGTCGGGGGTTCAAGTCCCTCCTCCGCTACCATTATCCCGATTCAGAGAGTGCTGGCGCTGGTCCGGAACCAGCGGGCAGCGCCCCTTTCCTATCAAGATCAATTACGTCCCCCGAGGCCCGTTTCTGTCGGCCTGCGCGTGCGGCCGTGTCCGGGGCGGTCGGTCCGGGCTTTCGCCGACTCCGGGGGGCCATCGCCGCGTCTCCCCCACGGCGCTGCGCCGGAGCGAACCCTCCGCTCCTGCGTCCCCTGCGATGGCCTGATCTTTCGCAGCGGCTGGGGCATCGGATTTTCGTGCGAGGAACGGCGCGCAGCGCCGAGGCCGAAGCAACGGCTGTGCGACCCTCGAAAGCCTCGATACGGTCGGTCGGCTCAACCAGCCTCCGGAACGCCCAGGGCACGCCACAGACGCGACGCAATCGGTCCGAGAGCAGCGACAGGTGACACGCTGCCAGAATAACGCCAGGCATTTTCGACACCTGCCCCCCGGCGCTCCCCGGCACAGCCACCCCGTTTCCGCATGGCTTCAGACCGGAAACGACGCAGAACGGCCCCCCGTACTGAACAGTGACGGCTCGTTCGACCGCCCCTCCGCCCCTCCGCGTCTCGTGCCAGGGTCAGGGTCAGGGTCAGGGTCAGGGTCAGGGTCAGGGTCAGGGTCAGGAACAAGAGCCGCACTGCGCGGATGTCCGCAACCGCGGGCCCGCGCCGCGAAGGCCCGGCGCAAGGTCTCCTTCCCAAGCCCTGCGGCCAACCCGCTATACCGCCGGATCGCCGGGGCGATCTGTCCGGAGACGCTGCGCCGCGATCCCGCGCGCCTGAACGTCGAGGCTTGCGCGCAGGCCTGCACCTTCCCGCACGCGGACGGGCTGGGGGAGCATCTCGCTGAGCGGCGCGCGAACGGGGCGACGGCCGGGGCGAACCTCAGTGCGACGGACGCCCGGGCCCTGCTCAACCGCGCCCGCCGCGAGGTGCTGCGCGGCTATCGCCTCATGCGCCACGCGCTCGCCCCCAAAGAATCCGATGAACCGGGGCCTTCGCCACGGCCGCGACAGTCTGACGCCCGGGGTCGACACCGCGCTCGGCGCCCTCGCGGACCAGGCTTGCGCCAGGCCCGGCAGCCTGCAGCCCAAACACTCGCCCGCCGCCCCTCTCGCCCATTTCTGCCGCATCGCCGCCGGCCTTCAGCGCGGGATCGCGCGCCCGGGCTTATGCCCCTTGCCGACAGCCCCTCCGCTCTCGACACACGCTGGCCCGACCTCACCGGCCTCATGCCCGAGCGAAACCAGCCTCAAGCAGGAAACTCCGACCGTGCGGCTCGTCAACGAGGTGCGCGAGACGGGCCGTGGCCAGATCGACGTCGCGCGCGACGTCCAGCCGATCGCCCAGCCCTTCCACGAGGATACCGGGCGCGTGCACGACGCCCTGCCGCGCATCGGCGGCACGCGTCTCAACGACATCCGCGCTCGCATGCGGGGCGACATCTTCCCGCTGCGCAACGGGGGGCGCCTCGCCCGGGACCTGGCGGGGCTGACAGGCCTCCCCGGTGCGCTGGACACGGCGGCCGGCGCGGGCAGCGAGATCGCGCTGGTGACCGGAAGCTCGGCCTCCGCCGCCCCGGGCCACCCGCGCACGCTGGAGGGTCTGTGCGCCACCTCCGACCCGGTCGCGGCCGCGTCGCTCAGCCGGCTCTCCACCTTCCTCGATCTCGACTTCGATGGACTTGTCCAGGCGCTCGGGCCCTATGTCGTCGCGCAGGAAAGCGGCGCACCGGTCCGCCCGGAGGAGTTCGCGAGCGTCCTTCTGGCGAATGACGCCCCCTTGCGGATCGAGACCGTGCAGGGGCAGCAGGCGGTGCACTGCGAGGCGGCAGACCTCGCTGCGGCCGGCCTGCGCTCGCTGCACTCCACCGCGCGGCTGCATCACGCGCCGGGGCTTGGCTTCCACCACCTCGGCGTGCTCCTCGCCATGCCCGGTGCCACTGCCGCATCCGCAACGTCGGGCGATCTCGCCCGCGCCCATGTCACGGCGACGGGCCTGCGCCCGCTTGCCGGCCACCTGCTCTGCCCCGAGGCCCGCGCCGCGTTCTTCGGCGAGGTCAGCCCCTTCCGGTGCGCCGATTCCGCGGCCCAAGCCTCCGAAGCCTCCGCCACGGGCCTCTAGGAGGCCGAGATCTCCTTCCTTCGCGCCCTCTTCGGCCCGGCGGCGCGCGCTTCACGGCACGCTCCGCACAGACCCCGGCCACCGACCCCGGAGTTGCGCAAGGTCCTGTGCGGGGCCTTGGCCTCACCGCCATGAAGCTCGACGCGCTGGCGCAGGCCCTCGAGGACGGCTTTGCCCCGAGCACGGCCGTGGACACGCCCGGCCTCGGCAGTCTCCACCGCCTCGTCACGCTCCTGCACCTGCTCGAGTGGCCGACCCCGCCGGGCTCGAACTCATCGCGCTGGCCAGCACGCAGGCGGGAGCGCAGGATCGCCTCTGGGCCGGCCTGACCGCCCGCAACGAGACGGCGCAGGAGACCCGGCGGCTGTGCGGCGCGCTCGACATGGTGGTCGCCCGCGCCCGGTGGCTGCGCGAGGCGGACATCGCGCCCCGCGCCCTTGTCACCATGCTGACGCGCATCGAGGCCGGTGGGAGCCAGACCGGTGGCGTCGCCATCGACGATGCTGACAGCGCCTGGTTCGCCAGCCGGGCCGCCGCCCCGACGCGCGTCGATCCGCGCCTGTCTCGTCCCTTCACGCTCCGGGAGCGCGCGCAGGCCCCCGGCATGGTCGTCGAGTTCGCGGAGCAGGCGCGGTTCGACGCGCTCTGCCGCAGTTCGGGCGTGTTCCTCCATGATCGCGACAGGCCGGCCATTGACCGCGCCTGCCGCGCCGCGCTGACCGGAACGCTCGGGGCCTCGCTCGACCTGCAGAGCACCGCGGACCGCCTTGCGCAGCTTGCAACCGCGCTCGAAAAGCGGCGCGACGCCGCGGAACTGCGCGCCCTCAGGGCCCTGGGCGACACGCGCCGGGGCGGCGACTGGAGTGCGGTGGCCAACGCCGCGCGGGCCGGGCTCGCGCGCTGCGACTGGGGGCCCCGGGCCAGCCCCTTCCAGAATGCCCTGCACGAACGGCGGCGCGACGCGCTGGTCGCGGCCTGCATGCGCACGCGCATCGCCTCCGCCCCGGGGCTGTCCGGCACGATCAGGGACCGCGAGACGCTCTGCACCCATCTCCTGCGCGACGTGCAGGTGACCTGTGCGGTGCCCACCAGCCGCCCGGTCGAGGCCACCGCTTCGCTGCAGTTCTGCGTCGGCCGCGCGTTCGCCGGGCCCGAACCCAGGGTCGCGTTCTTCGCCCGTGAGGCCCCGGCCCGGCAAGGGCTGACCGACCGCGAGTACCGGATGTGGGAGGCAGGAGGCGTTCGAGTGGACCGGCCGCAAACCCGTGCTCCATGGCTCCTGCCATCCCGGTGTGCTGACGAACGCCTTCGGTTACGGCTAGGCCGCGGTCCGGCCGTCGGAGGGCGCGAAGAACCGCAACGCGAATTCGTCACCTTCGGCGTCGGGTTGTCGGACAGCGCCGACATGCGCCAGACGGCCTCCTTGCAGCTGCGCCTGACGGTCGAATGGGCAGACGGGATCCTGCTGCTCAACAACGTCCTCGCCCCCTCCCTCGATGAAGCGGCGCCTGCGGGGTTTCGCTGCCTCCAGCCGCGTCCGGTCTCCGAGGACAGCGCGGTCGCGGAACCGGCAAGTCTCTCGAACATCCGAAACGCCGCCCCGTCCAATTCCCCGCACGAGCATTACCTGCGCGGGAGCTGCGAAGTCATGGATGCGACCGGGACAGTCTCTCGATCTATCATGTGGACACCCGGTACGACGACAGCCCTGACAGCCCGCCGGTGATCCGCTCCGCCGTCTCCTTCCTGCCCACGGCGGACGGCGATCCCCGCATCGGATTCCCGAGGCTCTCCACCGGGTTTGGAGACTGCATCTGCCGGATGTACGCCTGGAGCGATCTGCAACACGGAAGCGACCCGCAGCTGCCCTCGAAGTTCAACACGATCACGGCTTCCGCGCCGGTGCGGCTGGACGCCTGCCTGTCGCTCACCTTCGGCATTCCCGGCAAGGACCAGCAGACACTCAGGACGCCCAGTTCGGCGGCCGCACGCCGCCTGCCCCGATCCATGTCGCCGATCCGGACCGGCGCGGGATGAGGAAGACCGTCCACACCCGGAACGAGGAACTGAGGTTCGACATCGCGCTGCCGGAGCATTGGAGCGCCGACCGCAACGAGGAGACCCACCTCCATCTCACGAGAGATGTCGAACGAACCCGGTTCCCGCTCCGGGTCGATGTCAGGAGCGGCGCCGGTCTCCACGCCATCGGCGGAGATCCCATTCCGCTCGATGGCTCCACCCTCACCGTCCGGCCCCGGCGCACGCAGCAGGTGTCCTTCGACATCGGCACCTTCGTCCTGAGGCCCGCCGCGGGCAAGACGGACACGGGCCGGGCCCTGAGCGGCGCGCATGGCAGGCGCAGCGTCCTCCATCTTGTGCCGCGCCCCGGCGCGACCGGCGCAGAGACAGTCCTGTTCCTCAACGCCTCCCCGGCGCCTGCCGACCTTGCACGGACCGTGCCCCGCCCGGGCGGAGCGGAAAGTCTCCTCTCCCTCGGCAACCAGGGCCTGGAGGAGGCGCCCGGCAGCTTCGTCGCAGACTTCGCCGGCACACTCCGGGAGATCTGCCCCGCCGACACCACGCAGATGGAGGCGCGCCGCACCCCCGCCGCCCGCTTCGATTTCGACGCGGCCTATGGCGGCTACGGCCGGGAGATCGTCTGCCACATCCCGTCCGCCATCGCGGCGGGCCATGCGCAGGCTGGGCAGCAAGAGGATGCGCTGCACTGGCCGGACAAGTTCTTCGATCCCCGCGCAGACCGACCCTGGAAGGTGCGGCCGCTGATCGAGGCCGGCCCCGCTCCGGCCGGCACCCATCTGGACACCGGCGACGTCTGCGTCGACCTGACCGGATCGCGATGGCTTGGCCCTTCCACTACCAGCAGACCCCCCTGCGGCACCGGCTCGAGGGTCTCCTCTCCGCCGGGGATGCGGCCTGCGAGGAGGAGACCCGGGAAAGCCTGCAAAGAGCCAAGGCGATCTGTGTCGGGGCCAGGGGGCTGTTCCGCGGGAATTCCGCCGCCTGCTCGCCCGGATCTACGGGGACGGGACCGGCCAGGACGACGGCGCGCAGGTTCTCTCCACCCGCTTCGGCGGCGATGGCGGGAGCCTCAACGCGCCCTGCTGGCCGGAGCTCGACATCGAGACGCTCGAGACCGCCTGCATCCGCGCGATCATGGCGCGGGAGGTCCAGGCCACGCACACGCCTCCGCACGCACGCGCCTGCCACGGCGGGGCGCGTGACAGGCGCGGCGGGGCCGTCTCAGTCCGCGTTGCGATGGACCATGTCCATCAGGCGGGAGAGCACGTCGGGGTTGCGGCGCAGGCCGTCGTGTTCATGCGCGCTGGTCACCCAGGGGCGCAGGTTGCCCACCCGCGCGGCCGTATCCAGCGAGAGGCGGGTGTCGACGTACATGTCGGAGAAATACACCGCCGCGGCCACGGGCACCTCGTTGGCGGCAAGGCGCGCGGGGTCGTAGAGCGGCGCCTCGAAGGGCCGCGCGTGCAGCGCCTCGGCGGCGGCGCGGAACGGGCGGAGGCTGGCGATTTCCTCGAACATCCACGGATACATCATCTCGCCGGTGAGCATCAGCGGCCGGGCGCCGGGGGCGAAGGCGGGAAGCTCCGCGCGCACCCGCTCCGCCGCCCAGCCGGTGACCGCGCCGTTCTGGGCGTAGATGCACTCCTGCAGCACGGCATAGAGCGGGTTGGCGTGGTAGCTGGTGCGCTGCATCACCTCGGCGAGGAAGACCGGCGTGAGGCCGTGCGGCCCCTGCGCCTCGTCCAGCAGCCAATGCAGCGCCTCGAACCCGGGCTGCCGGCCAAGCTCCATCCCCAGCGTCTGGAACCGGCGCACGGTGAGCCGGTCGCCATCCGGCAGGCGCTGGTCCTCGGCCTCCAGCATGTCGGCGATCGCGTCCAGCCGCGCGGCGTCCCCGGGATAGCGGGCGAGGAACCCGGCCTGGCGCGCGGCCACGCGGGGGTAGGTGTGGCGGTAGACATCCTCCGCCGTCGCCTCCAGCCCGGAGAGGCCGCCGGTCACGTAGCAGGCGGCGAGGCCCTCCGGCGCCGTGGACAGGTAGGTGAGGGTGAGGAAGCCGCCGTAGCTCTGGCCCAGCGTCTCCCACCTGCGGCCGCCGTACACGCCTTTGCGCAGCGCCTCGCAGTCGCGCACGATGCTGTCGGCGCGGAACAGGGCGAGGTGGTCGGCCGCCGCGCGCCCGTCGGCGAAGCGGTCCATGTCGCGCCCCTCCAGAGGGGAGGAGCGCCCGGTGCCGCGCTGATCGATCAGCACCACCCGGCGGCTCTGCAAGGCGCGGCCGAGCCAGGCGGGCCCGCCGCCCTCCGGGCGCGGCGCCTTGCCGCCGGGCCCGCCCTGCAGGTAGGCGAGCAGCGGCAGCTCCTCGTGCCGGCGGGCGGGGTCCACGCACTCGCGCGCGAAGAGGGTGATGGTCTCGCCCTCGGGTTTCGACCAGTCGAGCGGCACCGCGATCTCGTGTTCGCGCACATGGATGTCGGGGATGGTGTAGTCGCGCATGGGGTCTCCGCAGGGCTGGTCAGGGGGGGGGCGCGCGGACCATGCGCCGCCGGCCGGTCGGGTTCAACCCCCGGGTGCTGCCCTGCGGCACCGCCCCCGGGGCCCGGGGGCGCTGGGCCGAGCGTCCCCCCGCGCCCCTCCACCTCAGGCGCGCAGGGCGAAGCCGGCGGAGGCATAGGCCTCGCAGCGACCCGGCGCGGGCACCCCGTGCGGGGCCTGTCCGCCGGTCAGCACGGCCGAGATCGCGACCACGGCCAGCGCGGCGGCAAGGGATGAGGGCAAGCGGTCCATGCGGCAGGGTCCTTCTGTTCAGCGCGTTGGCGGTGGGAGCGACGCGGCCGCGCGTCGGCCCCCGGGCCGGTCGGCCGCTCCGCGCGGCCGCCCGGCTCTCCGACTCCTTCCGATATCCGGGCCCCGGCGCCTGTCCTCGCGGAGGCTGGGGAGCGCGGCGGGGCGGAGGCGTCAGGGCGCCGGGCGGCCGGGACCAGACAGGTAGCCGATCGGCGCGGCGCGGTCTGTGATCTGCGTCATGCAGGCGCGCGGTCAGAAGCGCCGGGTGGCGACGAGGCAGCCCAGCCCCGCCAGCAGCACCAGCATCGAGACGATCAGCGCCGGGGCGTAGCTTCCCGCGGCCTCGGTGAGCACGCCGGTCACCGCCGGGCCCAGCACCTGCCCCACGCCGTAGCACAGGGTGAGCCGGGCCATCACCCGGCCGGCATTGTCCGGCACCCGCAGCCCCACGAGGGTGAGCGAGATGCTCACGATGGCGATGAAGGTGGCGCCGAACAGCGCCGCGGCGGGCAGCGAGGCGCCGCTCTGCGCCGGCAGCAGCAACAGCCCCACGGCGAGGATCTGGGCCACGAAGGCACCCGCCAGCGTGGCGAAGGCCCCTACCCGCTGCGCCACCCAGGAGCCCAGCACCGCGCCCGCGCTGGCCGCGATGCCGATCATGATCCAGGCCGTCGCGCCCTGCCCCAGCCCGCCGCCCGAGCCTGCGACGATCGCCACCGCGAAGGTGGCGCAGACCGCGTAGCCCCAGGCCGCGGCGAGATAGCTCAGCCCGAAGGCCACGAACCAGGCCCGGCCCGGCGGCGGCGGCTCCTCGCCGCGGGAGGGCCGGGCGACGGCCGGGCCGCCGCGCGCCGGCCCTTCGGGCCGCGGCACCAGCACCCAGGCCGGCGGCAGCAACAGAAGGCCGATGCCCGCGAGCACCAGCCACTGCGAGTCCCAGTCCAGCCGCCCGGCCATGGCGAGCGCCGCGCTGCCGCTGAGCACCACGCCCAGCCCCAGCCCGGCGAAATGCCAGCCCAGGTCCGGCCGGCGGCCATTGCGCAGCAGCCAGCCGAGCAGGAATTCCGAGGCCAGCAGCATCGCCGCCGCCCCGCAGGCCCCGCCCAGGAAGCGCAGCACACCCCAGAGCAGCACGTCGGTGGTGAGCGCCATCGCCGCGGTGGAGAGCACCGCGATCACCAGCCCCGCGCGGTACATCGCGTAGCGCAGCCGCGGCCCGCGCAGCAGCGCCAGCGAGAGAACCCCGGTCATGTACCCGGCATAGATCATCGCGCCGAGGATACCGCCATCGCGGATCGACAGCCCCGCCTGCGCCTCCATCAGCGGCAGCAGCGGCGTGAAGGCGAAGCGCGCCATGCCCAGGCAGAGCATCTGCGCGCAGATCCCCCCGGCCATGACCGCAATGACCGGCGGCAGTCCCGCCCGCGGTGTCGCGGTTTCGTGCATCACGCTCTCCGGTCGTGTCGCAGGGGCGCTGGCCGCACACCGGTCCCTCCGGTCCGGCGGCCGCCGCGCTCCCGCGCTCAGTCTGTGTTCCTGCCCGCTCCCGCGCGCGCGGCGCCGACCGGGCCCGGGAGCCACACCCCCAGCCCGGCCCCGGCCGCGCCGCCAACATGCGCCGTCGCGACGCGGCTTGGCAATGGCGGGCAGCAGCCGGGCCGGCGCGGCGGCACGAATGCTCCGGCCCGGCCTCCCGACGGGCTCCGTCCCTCCCCGCCCTGCGCCCCGTGACGGAACGTGGGCGTCACTGCTCCCCAGGGGTGCGGAGGCGCTGCGGCGGAAGGCGGGAGAATCCGGGGCGGGTCGCACAGATGCACGCCGGACCGGTCTCGCCAGTGCGGCAGCGCCCGCCATGCAGCCTTGCCCGCGGGCAAGGCCGGCCGGGCGGGCGGGCATGGCAGGCCCGGGAGGCAGGCGGCGGCCCGGGGAGGCCGCACGTTGCGGGCGGAGCGGGCGCAGGGCCCGCTCCCCACGGGTCAGGAGAAGTAGGGCGCGAGGTTCGCGCGGATGCGCGCCAGCACGGTCTCGCCGGTGAGGTCCGGCACGAAGGGCATGCCGGTGATGGCCTCGAACGCGTCGATATAGACCTTCGAGGTGTGCTCGATCACGTCCACGGGGATCTCGGGAACCGTGTCGCGATAGGGATCGCAGCGCGCCGTCACCCAGGCGCGGACCACGTCCTTGTCGAAGCTTTCCGGACGGTTGCCGCTCTCGAAGGCCGCCTCATAGCTCGCGGCGATCCAGTAGCGGCTGCTGTCGGGGGTGTGGATCTCGTCAGCCAGCACGATGCGGCCCTCCGCGTCGGTACCGAACTCGTACTTGGTGTCGGCCAGGATCAGCCCGCGCTCCGCGGCCCGGGCCTGCCCGCGCGCGAAGAGCGCCAGCGCGTAGGCCGAGACCCGCTCCCACTGGTCGGCGGTGAGCAGCTTCTGCTCCAGGATCTCGGCGGCGGAGAGCGGCGCGTCATGCCCCCCGTCGAAGGCCTTGGAGGTGGGCGTGATGATCGGCTGCGGCAGGCGCTCGTTGTCGCGCATGCCCTCGGGCAGGCGGATGCCGTACATGCTGCGCTCCCCGGCGCGGTACTTCGTGAGCACCGAGGTGGAGGTGGTGCCGGCGAGATAGCCGCGCACCACGATTTCCACCGGCAGGATGTCGAGCCGCGTGCCGACGACCACGTTCGGGTCCGGGTAGTCCAGCACGTGGTTGGGGCAGATGTCAGCGGTCTGCTCGAACCAGTGCCGCGCGGTCTGCGTCAGCACCTGGCCCTTGCAGGGAATGGCGGCGAGCACCCGGTCGAAGGCGGAGATCCGGTCGGTGGCGATGATGATGCGGCGGCCGTCCGGCAGGTCGTAATTCTCCCGCACCTTGCCGTTGTAGCGGCCCGGAAGCTCGGGAATGAAGGCATCGGGGAGAGTGCGCAGCATGCTCATCGGGCCGGGGGTCCTTTCGCCGTTCTCGAAGTGCTCCTGCGCCGCTTAAAGCCCCCGGGGGCAGCCGGATCAAGCAAAAACCGGGGCGCGCCCTGCCCCGCGGCCCGGCCCCTGCCCCGTGCCCGGCGCGGCGCGCGCGGCCACCTCCCGGCGCGGCGCAGGCATGATCTGGATCAAGGCACCGGCCGGTCCCCGGGCCTACCCCGGGCCCAGGTGCGCAGACCTGCGCATCCGGAAACAGCAGAATCTGGAGAAGACGGATGGTCCGGAGACCTTTCGAAGCCGCGGTTCGCGGCGCGCTGGCGCTTGGCCTGGCAGCAGTCCTCACGCCCGGAGCCGCGCGGGCCGCGGACGCCTGGTACAGCCCGAAATCCGACGGGAAATGGGAGGTGCGCCTGCGCGGCATCGCCGTGATCCCGGACGATTCGCTCAGCGTGAGCGGCGTGCCCGGCGGCGCGGCGTCGATCTCCTCGAGCTTCGTCCCGGAGGTCGACTTCACCTACTTCTTCACCCCGAATCTCGCCGCCGAGCTCATCCTCGGCACCACCCCGCATGACGTGACCGGGCGCGGGGCGATCGCGGGGGCGGACATCGGCTCGGTCTGGCTGCTGCCGCCGACGCTCACCGCGCAGTACCATTTCACCCGCCTGGGCGAGTGGACCGGCACCCCCGCGCTCTCGAAGGTGCGGCCCTACATCGGCGCCGGCGTGAACTACACGATGTTCTACAACGAGGACGCCGGGCAGTTCCGCGACATCGAATACGATGACGCCTTCGGCTGGGCCTTCCAGGCCGGCGTGGACGTGGAGATCGCGGAGGGGCTCTTCCTGAACGCGGACGTGAAGTACATCCTGCTGGACACCGACTGGTCGATCAACCACGGGGAGCTGCGTGGCAAGGTGGACATCAATCCGCTGATCGTGGGCGTCGGTCTCGGCTACCGGTTCTGACGGCGCGGCGCGCAGCAGGCGCCCGGAGGCACGCCGGGCGCTTCGTGCCCGCCAGGACGGGACGGGCCGCGAACCATCTGGCCGGACGCGAGGGGCCGCGGGCCGCCGCGCCCGCCCGCAGCCGCCGCGCAGGCGACAGGCTTCCCCCCGAAACGGCGGCCGGCGCCGGGGCGCGGCCCTCCTTCCCCCGGGGGTGCCATCCCCTCCCGGGCGAGTTTCCCCGCCCGAACTCGTCCCGGGTAACATCTTCGCAAGTTTCCCGCTCCTACACTGCGTCCCGACACGTCGGGGAAGAGAGCGGAGTTGCCGATGCCCGAACACAGGGTTCTCTACGTTGATGACGACGCCTTCGATGCGGAGATCCTCGCCCGCCACCTGCGCCGGGAGGGGGAGTGGATCGACACCGCCTGCGGGGGCGTGGAAGCCGTGACGCTGCTCGACACCAGCCGGCACCGGCTGGTGATCATTGACTGGCACCTGCCGGACATCGAGGCCAGGGACCTCGCCTGCGCCCTGCGCGCGGCCGATGCCAGCCTGGCCCTGATCTTCCTCAGCGGCGTGCACCTGCCCCAGCAGGAGGACGTGGCCGTGGAACTCGGCGCCTGCGCCGTGCTCTCCAAGGACAGGGACATGGCCTATCTCAACCAGATCAGCCGCATCCTCGCCGGACTGGCCCAGAACCACCCCCCGGGCCCCTCACGCACCCGGCACTGACACGGGGGCCGGCCTCGCCCCCGTCATCGCGAAATGAGCCCCCGGGGCGGCACCGTTCACCGCCGGAAGTTGGGTCGCGTGGGTGGGCGGGCTGCGTGAGCAGGCGGGTTGCATGAGCGGTCGCATGGCGCGCAGATGCGGCCACCTCAGGCGGGCCGGCAGCGCTGGCAGCGGGACAGCGCAGGCAGTGGCACGGTAGGCAGGCAGGCCGTGCGCCTGGGCGGTCCGACACCGCGCACACCGGCGCCCCTCTGCTGAGCCCGGGACCCGCCCGCCCCTGCCCCCGCGCGCCTCCGGGGCCCCTGCAACAGTCTGCCGCTCTGCCCTCACAGCGCCCCCCCTCATAGCGCACCGCTCCCCTGTTCACACCGAAACGGCGTCCCGGCGAAGCGGCCTCCCGGCGGAACGGCGTCACACCGAAACGGCCTCCCGGCGGAATGGCGCGCCCCTGCCGGATCCCCGATGCCCCGCAAGGCCCTCAGCGGGCACTCACCAGGCCAGCCGGATGCGCCGCGCCCGGAGGGCCGGGCCGGCCACGGACCGTGCGCTGCACTGCCGCATCGCCGCTTGTGGCGGACGCGGCGGCGTCTTACCCTCCAGGGGACGTCAGGGTCCGGGGGCGCCCGGCCGGCCGCCCGCCGGGAGAGCGGCCCGCAGCCCCATGCCGAGAAGGAGATGCCCGCCCGTGCCAAGCTATCGCCACACCGTTGCCGGACAGAGCCATGTCTTCGACGATCTCGCCATGCTGATGGCGCGGGCCACGCCGCTGCGCTCGGGCGATGTGCTGGCCGGGCTGGCCGCCGGCACGGACGAGGAGCGCGCGGCAGCCCAGCTTGCCCTCGCCGACCTGACGCTTGCCACCTTCCTGTCCGAGGCCGTGGTGCCCTACGAGGATGACGAAGTCACCCGGCTGATCATCGACGGCCATGACGCGGCCGCCTTCGCGCCCGTGGCCCATCTCACCGTGGGCGGTTTCCGCGACTGGTTGCTGGCGGACAGCACCGACACCGCCACCCTCACCGCCCTCGCCCCCGGGCTCACGCCGGAGATGGTCGCGGCGGTCTCCAAGATCTGCCGGGTGCAGGACCTCGTGCTCATCGCGCGCAAATGCGAGGTGGTCACCCGCTTCCGCGACACGATCGGGCTCCGCGGCCGGCTCTCCACCCGCATCCAGCCCAACCACCCCACCGACAGCCCGGCCGGCGTGGCCGCGGCCATCCTGGACGGGCTGATGTATGCCTCCGGCGACGCCGTGATCGGCATCAACCCGGCCTCGGACAACACCGCCGCCGTCACCGCCCTGCTGCGCATGCTCGACGAGATCATCCGCCGCTACGAGATCCCCACCCAGTCCTGCGTGCTGTCGCATGTCACCACCACCATCGCGGCCATCGAGGCGGGCGCGCCGGTGGACCTGGTGTTCCAGTCCATCGCCGGAACCCAGGCGGCGAACAGTTCCTTCGGCTTCTCGCTGGCCACGCTGCAGGAGGGCCAGGAGGCCGCGCTCTCGCTGGGGCGCGGCACGCTGGGCGACAACGTGATGTATTTCGAGACCGGCCAGGGCTCCTGCCTCTCGGCGGATGCGCATCACGGCGTGGACCAGCAGACGCTGGAGGCCCGCGCCTATGCGGTGGCGCGCCGCTTCCGCCCGCTGCTGGTGAACACCGTGGTGGGGTTCATCGGGCCGGAATACCTCTATGACGGGCGGCAGATCATCCGCGCCGGGCTGGAGGACCATTTCTGCGGCAAGCTGCTCGGCGTGCCGATGGGCTGCGACGTGTGCTACACGAACCACGCCGAGGCGGACCAGAACGACATGGACGTGCTGCTCACCATGCTGGGCGCCGCCGGCATCACCTTCATCATGGGCATTCCCGGCTCGGACGACGTGATGCTGAACTACCAGACCACCTCCTTCCACGACGCGCTCTACGCCCGCCGCGTGCTGGGCCTGCGCCCGGCGCCGGAGTTCGAGGCCTGGCTGGAGACCTCCGGCATCATGGCGGCGGACGGGCGCTTCGCCCTCGGCGATGCCACGCAGGGCCGCATGGCCGGGGCGCTGCGCCTCGCCGGAGCGGGGGCATGAGCGGCGCGCAGGATCTCTGGGAAACGCTGCGCCGCCACACGCCGGCGCGCATCGGCCTGGGGCGCTCGGGCATCTCGCTGCCCACGGCGCGGGCGCTCGAATTCCAGCTCGCCCATGCCCGGGCGCGCACCGCGGTGCATTCGCCGCTCGACACCGGGGCGCTGGGGGCGGCGCTCACGCCGCTGCTCGGCGCGCCGCTCGTGGTGGCGAGCCGCGCGGGGGATCGCGCCACCTACCTGCAACGCCCGGATCTCGGCCGCCGGCTCTCCACCGCCGCGCATGACGCGCTGGACGGGGTGTCGGAGGCGGTGGATGTCGCCATCGTGGTGGCGGACGGGCTCTCCGCGCTGGCGGTGGAACAGAACGCCCCACCCTTCCTGGAGGCCTTCCTGCCGCGGCTGGCGGAGGGCGGGCTGCGCCTGGCCCGGCCGGTGATCGCCACCCAGGCGCGGGTGGCCATCGGCGACGAGATCGGCCGGCTGCTGCGCGCGCGCGTGGTGGTGATGCTGATCGGCGAGCGGCCCGGGCTCTCGGCCGCCGACAGCCTGGGGCTCTACCTCACCTTCGGCCCCCGCCCCGGCCGCACGGACGCGGACCGCAACTGCATCTCCAACATCCGCCCCGGCGGGCTGAGCCACGCGGAGGCCGCCTACCGGGCGCAGTACCTGCTCGGCCAGTCGCTGCTGCGCGGGCTCTCGGGCGTGCAGCTGAAGGATGACACCGTGGCCGAGGCCCTGCCCAGCGGCGACGGGCCGAACGTGCTCCTGGGATCGTGACATCGCAGGGTTTGACTTGGCCCGCGCGAGGGCCCAGACTCCGGGCACAAAACCAAGAACCGGAGGAAACATCATGACCCATCCAAAGACCGCATCGGCGGCGCAATGGGTGCATGCCGACCCGTCGGAAGCGGGTCGCCACCCGCTCGATGAGATCGGCGACAGCCACCAGGGCGATGCCGCCCGGGTTCGCGCGCTGCACCTGCGCGACGACGGGTCCCTGGGCCCGCGCCGCTCCAGCCTGTTCCGGGCCCGCCCGGAGGCGCACACGCCGGGGTTCACGCCGAAACGCAACTGACATCCGGCGGGCCGGCCCTCACCGGCCCCGCCACCGATCAGCGCGCGCGCCCCGGCCCTCCGGGGCGCGTGTTTCGTCTGGCGCGGTGGGCCTCCCTGTCAGGCGGATGCCCTCCGCAGCGGCGCCACCGCATCGTCCCGCCGTTGCCCCGCTCTCCGCGCCACCTTCCTTCGGGGAGAAACGCCCACCTCGCCGAGGGGGCTCCGCCCCCGCAGCTCGGCGGTCGTGGCGAAGGCCGCGGCCTCCGCCAGCCAGGCGTCACCCGGGCGCATCAAGCGCGCCGCCTCCGGTGCCTGCGGGGTCCGGGTCACCCGGGCGGAGGGCACCGCTCACGATGTCGAACACAATCCCTCGGCGAGCCCCCCGCATTCCCCCGGCCTGCACCCTGCACCGCGCGCGACGCTGGACGGCGCAGGACCAGCGGTCCTGTGCCACGACCCGCGAGCTGCGGGGGCCGCAGGCCTCCTCGGCGAGCGGGGCGTTTTCCGCGGCATGGCGGCCGGGCTGCACCGGGAGCGAAGCAGAAGGAAAGGGGCAGCAATGTGCGGCACGTGGCACGGTTGGCATGGTGGGGCGCCGGCACGGTCCGGGCGAACCGGCGACTCGCAGGACGCAGGACGCAGCACGCAGCACGCAGTACGCAGCACGCAGCACGCAGCACGCAGCACGCAGCACGCAGCACGCAGCACGCAGCACGCAGCACGCAGCACGCAGCACGCAGCACGCAGCACGCAGCACGCAGCACGCAGCACGCAGCACGCAGCACGCAGCACGCAGCACGCAGCACGCAGCACGCAGCACGCAGCACGCAGCACGCAGCACGCAGCACGCAGCGAAGTATGGTCGGGTATCGCCGGTGGAGACGCAAGGTATGTGGCGCGCGCAACGGGGCGCGGGCCCGGAGCGGTGTGCGGCGTCAGGTGGAGTTCTCGGGCCGGGGGTCCGGCGACCCCCGGCGCCTACGCGGACACGTCAGAGGCTTTGCCGGTTCCGGCGGCGTTTCCCTCGGAGGCCCTGCCCGCCGCGTGGCGCGCAGGGGTGCGGACACCGGGCCCTGGGCAGCGAAAATGTTCGCGGTGGCGCCGCGGCCGGGGCGGGTCCCCCGGCCGCGCGCCCCTCTGCCCGGTTCATTCCGCGGCGACGCGCCCCGGGTTGTTGGGGTGCATCGTCCAGTTCGCGTAGGTGTCTTCAACGATGCGGCCGGTGCGCGGGTCGGTCTCGCCCGCCTGCATCGGCACCATGTCGATGCAGCCCTCCACCGGGCAGACGTTGACGCAGAGGTTGCAGGCCACGCATTCGTCGTCCTTCACCTCGAACACCCGGTCCGGCGACATGGCGATCGCCTGGTGCGAGGTGTCCTCGCAGGCGGCAAAGCAGCGGCCGCAGGAGATGCACAGGTCCTGGTTGATCTTCGCCTTCGCCACGTAGTTGAGGTTGAGGTACTGCCAGTCCGTCACGTTGGGCACCGCGCGGCCGATGATGTCGTCGAGGCGGGCGTGGCCCTTCTCGTCCATCCAGGCCTCCAGCCCGGCGATCATCTCCTGCACCACCTTGAAGCCGTAGGTCATCGCCGCGGTGCACACCTGCACATTGCCGCAGCCCAGCGCGATGAACTCCGCCGCGTCGCGCCAGGTCGTCACCCCGCCGATGCCGGAGATCGGCATGCCGCGGGTCTCCGCGTCACGGGCGATCTCGGCCACCATGTTGAGGGCGATTGGCTTTACCGCCGGGCCGCAGTAGCCGCCGTGGCTGCCCTTGCCGTCGATCGAGGGCTCGGGGGAGAAGCTGTCGAGGTTCACCGAGGTGATCGAGGAGACGGTGTTGATCAGGCTCACCGCGTCGGCGCCGCCGGCCTTTGCCGCGCGGGCGGGGTAGCGGATGTCGGTGATGTTGGGGGTGAGCTTCACGATCACCGGCATGCGGGTGGCCTGCTTGCACCAGCGCGCCACCATCTCGATGTACTCGGGCACCTGGCCC
Organism: Paroceanicella profunda; assembly: GCF_005887635.2. Taxonomy (GTDB): domain Bacteria; phylum Pseudomonadota; class Alphaproteobacteria; order Rhodobacterales; family Rhodobacteraceae; genus Paroceanicella; species Paroceanicella profunda. The sequence continues at coordinate 3,989,464 of NZ_CP040818.1, forward strand.
ACGGCCGAGCCCATGCCGCGCTCGGACATGCCGTGGGGGCAGCCGAAGTTCAGCTCGATCCCGTCCGCTCCCGTGGCCTCCACCAGCGGGATGATGCCCTTCCAGCTCTCCTCGTCGCAGGGCACCATGAGCGAGACGATCACCGCACGGTCCGGGTAGTCGCGCTTCACCGAGGTGATCTCGCGCAGGTTCACCTCCAGCGGGCGGTCGGTGATCAGCTCGATGTTGTTGAGCCCCAGCAGCCGCCGGTCCGCCCCCCAGATCGCGCCGTAGCGCGGGCCGTTCACGTTCACCACATGGGGGTCCAGGCCGAGGGTCTTCCAGACCACCCCGCCCCAGCCGGCCTCGAAGGCGCGGCGGACGTTGTATTCCTTGTCCGTCGGCGGCGCGGAAGCCAGCCAGAACGGGTTCGGCGACTTGATGCCGAGGAAATTGCCGCGGATGTCTGCCATCTTGGTGGTCTCCTCTCAGGCGCGCGGGCGGGAGGACATCTCCCGCGGGGCGATCCGGCCCGCGCGCACGCAGGCACCAGGGGTCTGCACTGTCTCGCGCGCCGCGCGCCCGGACTGCGGGCTGGCGCGGCGCGGCTCCGGCGCCGCAGAGCGGCGCGCGGCGGGTCTGATGCGGGGCGCGCCGCAAAGGGCGGCACGCGGCGCGGCCGCCTGCGCCGGGGTGGCCGGGTGCGCACTCATGACAGCGCCCGGTGAATGCTCTCGGCCGCGTCGCGCCCCTCGGCCACCGCGGTCACGGTGAGGTCGTCTCCGCCGGTGGCGCAGTCTCCCCCGGCCCAGACCTTGTCGAGCCCGGTGAAGCCTTCGGCATCCACCCGGATCTTGCCGCGCTCCAGCCGGAGGCCCTCGGGCACCGCGCCCAGTGTCTGGCCGATGGCACGGAACACCTGGTCGGCGGGGATGCAGAAGGTCTCGCCGGTGCCGGTGAGCCCCTCCGGCCCGTCCTCGGTGTATTCGAATTCCACCTCGCGCACCGCGCCGTTGCCCAGCACGGCCACGGGCCGGGCGTTGAAGCGCAGGGTGACGCCCTTCTGCGCCGCGAGCTCCTGCTCGTAGCCGCTGGCGGACATGCGGTCCTGGCCGCGGCGGTAGACGATGGTCACCGTCTCCGCGCCCAGCAGCTTCGACTGCACGGCCGCGTCCACCGCCGTCATGCCGCCGCCCAGAACCACGACGTTGCGGCCCACGGGCAGCGTGGCGAGGTCCTCGGCCTGGCGCAGCTCGGCGATGAAGTCCACTGCGTCGGCCACGCCGTCGCGCCCGGCGCCGTCCACATCCAGCGCGTTCACGCCGGAGAGGCCGAGCCCGAGGAACACCGCGTCGAACTCCGCCCTCAGGCCATCGAGCGACAGGTCCGCCCCCAGGTGCCGCCCGGTTTCCAGCGTGATGCCGCCGATGGCGAGCAGCCAGTCCAGCTCTGCCTGGGCGAAATCCTGCGTGCTCTTGTAGGCGGCGATGCCGTATTCGTTCAGCCCGCCGCCCTTGGCGCGCGCGTCGTAGAGGGTGACCGCGTGGCCCTTCATCGCCAGCCGGTGCGCGCAGGCGAGCCCCGCCGGCCCGGCACCGACCACGGCGACGCGCCGGCCCGTGGGTGCTGCGCGGGTGAAGGGGTGGCTGCCCGCGGCCATCATCGCGTCGGTCGCGAAGCGCTGCAGCCGGCCGATCTCCACCGGGCGGCTCTCCGCGGTCTCGCGCACGCAGGCCTGTTCGCACAGGGTCTCCGTGGGGCAGACCCGGGCGCACATGCCGCCGAGGATGTTCTGTGACAAGATGGTCTTCGCCGCGGCCTTCGGCTGTTCCGTCGCGATCTGGCGAATGAACAGCGGGATGTCGATGGAGGTGGGACAGGCCGTCACGCAGGGCGCGTCATGGCAGAAGTAGCAGCGGTCCGCCGCCACCAGCGCCTCATGCGGCGTGAGCGGGGCATGAAGGTCGGAGAAATGCGCCGCAAGCGTTTCTCCGTCGAGCCGTCCCGGCTGGAGGCCGGGCATGCGCTGGGTTGCCATCAACAATCTCCCTGTAGGGGCCGCGTCGGGTGCCTGCGCAGAATGTTGACCCAATGGTCAAATTCTCGCAAGCGGAATTTTCGGACAGGATGAAAATCCCTGCCCTCTGACCGGGCAGCCCCCGAGGGCGCACGCCCGTGAAAGCGGCAATGCCCCTGAGACGATCTCCGGGGCATCGGCGCACAGAAAGCCTCCGCCCCCGGACAAGCGAGCGGCAGGGCCCAAGTGGCCCACGCGGCCTGTCACGTATCCGCGCCTAGCCGACGGCGCAGGCGCGGGCGCCGCATCCGCGCAGGCGGGCAGTCAGCGTGCTCGGATGATGGAGGAAGTGGCCAGCGCCGCGCCGTGCGCGGTCCCGCTTCGGAGCGAAACGTCCGGCATCAGGCGCTCTTGCGGCGCCGTCGCCCGCCGGGCGCACTGAAACCGCGCGACCTGCCGGTCGGTCAGCCGGGGCGATGGAGGTGGTACGGGAGGCTGGAGCGCGCCGGACAAGGCTGTCGCACGGCTGCGCGGGGCCCCCTCCCCGCCCGGTGGCGGAGAGGGGGGCTGGCGTCAGTGGACGCTTACCGGCGTGTAGTCATTCTGTCGGGCGACGGCGAAGGCCATCTTGCGATCGCCGACAAGGGCGAGCGGCTCGCCATCCTCACCGTGGATGGCGTAGAGATCGGTGACACCCTCGGGCACCTCGATCTGCGGCGGCAGGTCCCGGCTGTGCACCCGGCGCACGTAGGCGAGCGGCAGGGCCAGGTGGGTCTTGGTCAGGTTCTCGGCGTTATTCATGGGAATGCTCCTTCCTCACCGGTCTCTGGTGATCTCGATCCTGCGCACCACGCTTTCAGGGGCGTGACGCACCAGATCCACATGCAACAGCCCGCAATCGAGCCGGGCCGTGGCAACCTCCACCCCTTCGGCCAGCACGAAGGCGCGCTGGAACTGGCGGGTGGCAATGCCACGATGCAGGAAAACACGCCCCTCCGAGTCGTCGGTATTGCGACCGCGGATGACGAGCTGGTTGTCCTCGATGGTCACCGAGAGATCTTCCTCACGGAAGCCAGCGACGGCCAGGGTGATGCGATAGATGCCTTCCCCGGACTGCTCGATATTGTAGGGCGGATAGCCCTCGTTACCGGATTTGGCAGTGCGCTCGACCAGCCTGTCGAGCTGTTCAAACCCCAGCAGGTAGGGGTGGGAGGCAAAGGATACCCTGGTCATGCTCTAGCCCTTCTTGCAAAGCGACTTGCCGGCGGGCCCCGTTACGGCGACCGCGCCTGCCTGAAGAATATGGGAACAGGAAGACCTTAACACAAGACCTTGCTCCCCGCCCCGGGGAGCGGCACTCAGCTCCGCGCGGCGCGCCAGCGGGCGTGGAGGCCGGCCACGTCGCCCGAGCACAGGAGCGGCATCGCGGCGGCGAGCGCGTCCGGCTCCCAGTCCCACCAACGCATCTCGAGCAGCAGCGCCACCTCCGCCTCGGGGAAGCGGCTGCGCAGCGGGCGGGCCGGGTTTCCGGCCACCACCTGGTAGGGGGCGACATCGCGGGTCACCACCGCGCGGGCGCCGATCACCGCGCCGTCGCCGATGCGCAGCCCGGGCAGGATCATCGCCTCCGCCCCGATCCAGACATCGTTGCCCACCACCGTGTCACCGGCCGGCAGGTAGCCGTCCGCCGCGCCGGCGAAGGCCGGTTCCTCCGCCATGTAGTGGAAGGGAAAGCTCGACACCCAGTCCGCCCGGTGGCCCTGGTTGCCCGCCATCACGAAACAGGCGCCGGTGCCGATCGAGCAGAAGCTGCCGACGATCAGCCGGTCCGCAGCATCCGGCCCGGGCGAGAGGTAGCGGGCGCAATCGTCGAAGGAATGGCCGTGGTAGTAGCCGGAATAGTAGCTGTAGCGGCCCACGCGGATGTTCGGGTTGGTCACCTGTTCGCTCAACAGGCGGCCGGCGAAGGGGCTCTCGAAGGCATTGCCCCCGCCGGGCGGCACGGGCGGTCTCGCGGCGTCGCTCATGCGGGCCTCCCTGCCCCGTCGGCCGCGCCGCCGGGTGCGGCGGCGCGGGATGCGCTCAGCGGTCGGCCTCGAAGCCGAGCTTGCGGGGGTCGAACTCGTAATGCGCGCCGCAGAACTGGCAATCGGCGGTGAGGTTGCCCTCCTCCGTCGTCATGTGGCCGATGTCGCGGGCCGAGTATTGCGCCATGGCGCCCACCACCTTCTCCGCCGAGCAGGTGCAGCCGAAGCGCACCGCCTGGGCGTCGAACACCCGCGGCACCTCCTCGTGGAACAGCCGCACGAGGAGCTGGTCCGGCGAGACGAGCGGGCCGACCAGCTCATGCGTCTCCGCCGTGTCGAGCAGGTAGTTCACCCGGGCCCAGTTCTCGCCCTCCTCGCCGGAAACGATGTCGGCCGCGGCCAGGAGACCGTCCTCGCCGCTGGGCAGGTCGCGCACATGGGGCGAGGCCTTGGGCATGTGCTGGAGCATCACCCCCCCGGCGCGCCAGTGCAGCCCGGAGCCGGGCACCCCCGCCTGCGCCACCGACAGCAGGAAGCGCGTGGCGATCTGCTCGGACTGGGCGAAATACGTCTCCGCGCAGGCCCCGAGCGAGGCGCCGGAGAGCGGCGTCAGCCCCTGGTAGGGCGTGGTGCCGCGCCCCTGGTCGATGAGCATGCCGAACACGCCCTGCCCCAGCAGCGGGAAGGCATCGGGGGTGCGCTCGGGCAGCTGATCGGCGTCGAAGCTGGCATAGGCGCGCACCAGGGCCGGCTCGCCCTCGGCGGCGGGGGCGAAATAATCGGTGGCGATGAGCCGGATCGGCCCCTCGCCGCGCACCTGCAGCGACAGGCGCCAGCGCAGCTTCATCGTCTGGCCGATGAGCGCGGTGAGCAGGCAGGCCTCCGCCACGAGGTCGGCCACCGGCGCCGGGTAGGCATGCTGGTCGAGGATGGTGTCGAGCACCCCGTCGAGACGCGCGACGCGCCCGCGGATGTCGGCACGGTCGAGCTGGAAGGGCAGGATCATGTCGTCCCACGCGATCTGGGCTGCGGTTGCCATGAAAATCTCCCTACGGCTGACTGCGCGAAACGTCCCACATAATAGCCCCGGCGCCCGGCGCAAGGTCAATTCACGATCCCGCCCCGGCAGCCATGCCCCGCGACGCGCCCGCCTGCCGGCCCGGGCAAGCCCGCCCCCGCCCGTGGCGCGCCGCGCCGGCGGGGGCGCGGGCGCGCCGGAATCCGGCTGACAGCCCGGCGCCGCTTCGCTATCGCAGGGGGGCGAGGAAACCGAAGGGGAGACCGCCAGATGCTGCGCAGATTCGGAGAGCCGGTGGAGCCGGGCCGCCGCTACACCACCCGGCCGGGCGCCTATGCCATCATTCTCGGGCCGCGCGGCCTGCTGGCCACCGAGACGCATGTGCCCGAGTACGAGATCCAGCTTCCCGGCGGTGGCATCGACCCCGGCGAGAGCCCGCTCCGCGCCCTGCACCGCGAGGCGCTGGAGGAAACCGGCTGGCGCGTGGCCCCGCGGCGGCGGCTGGGCGCCTACCAGCGCTACACCTACATGCCCGAATACGACCTCTGGGCCCGCAAGCTGTGCCACATCTACCTCTGCGCCGCGGTGCGCCGGCACGGGCCGCCGCGCGAGGCGGACCACCTGCCGATGTGGCTGGACCCGCGTGACGCCGCCGACCGGCTCACCAATTCCGGCGACCGCTGGTTCCTGAACGCCCTGCTGGCCGCCACCGCCCGCGGCTGACACGCACTGCCCGCGGCTGACACCACCACCCGCACCGCCACAGGCCGGGTTGCGTCTGCCCTGCGCGGCCGCAGGCCCGGTCGCGCAGGGCGCGCGCTCAGGACGGGTTGCGCCTGGCACGCGCCGCCGCTGGCCAAGTTGCGTCTGACACGCGCGGCCACACTTCCGGTCGCGTCTGACACGCGCAACTGCGGGCCGGGGGGCGTACGACACGCGCAGCCGCAGGCCGGGTCGCGGCGGGCGAACCGCGGCACTGGCCGCCCGCTCGGCGGGAGGGACATCTCCGGCCCGGTCCGCTGCGGACAGCGCGGGGAGACAGGCCCTTGCATGCGGTTTCGTTGCGGGAAAGCGGATGCGCCTTTCAGGGCGATCCATCGGCCTGCACGCGGCCGTTCGGGAGGGCCGATCGGAACGGACGGGCCGGGGCCGCGATGGAGGCCGCGTCGGGCACCGTGCCGAGGGGGGCCGGGTTACATGGCAGGCGGGCTTAAGAGCAGGCCGGATTCAGGGCGGGCCGGCATCGCAGCGGGCGGGCGTCAGGGCAGGCCGGCCCGGCGCAGGCCCTCGGCGAAATGGTCACGGTCGGCGGGGTCCTGGTCCGGCACCACGCTCAGCCAGTTTGCCACCGTGAAGCGCGGGAAGGCGGCGCGGATGCGCCAGGCCTCGCGTTCGGCGGCCTCGCGCTGGCCGAGATGCGCGTAGGCGGCGGCGAGGATGCGCCGGCCCTGCGTCGGATCCTGCATGCGCAGCACGGTGCGCACCGCCTCCTGGTACCGGCGCAGGGTGAAGAAGGCCCCGGCCTGCAGCCACAGGTAGAGGTCGGGAAACCACGGGTTGAGCTGCATCGCGCGCTCCAGCATCTCCAGCGCCTCCGACGCGCGGCCCGAATGGGCGAAGGCGTCGGCGGCGTCGGCCAGCATATCCGCGTCATTGGGGTTCAGCCGCAGCGCCTCCTCGTAGGCGGCCACGCAGAGCGCGTGCTCCCTGCGGTAGAGCCGGGCGAAGCCGATCTCGCCATGGGCGCGGGCGTCGCGCGGCTCCGCGTCCACCGCGCGCTGCGCGAAGGCCAGCGCGCGCTGCAGGGTGCGGTCGGGATGGGTGGTCCAGCCGTGCCGCCAGCGCAGGTTCTCGCAGCGCGACAGCAGCGACAGGGCGCGCGCATAGCCCGGCTCCAGCGCCAGCGCCACGTTGCACATCTGCTCCGCCTCCGCGACGGCGTTCACCGAGGGCACGTGCAGCAGCGCCTGGGCGCTCAGCACCAGCTCCGTGGCGCGCAGGTCTCCCGGCGGCGGGGTGAGCGCCTGCTGGGCATACTCGCGCTCCGAGATGCCCAGCGCGGTGGCGGAGGTGATCCGGTCCGCGACATCCTCGGCCACGCCGAAGAGATCGTCGGAGGGGCGCTGGAACCGCTCGGCCCAGATCGCCCGTCCCGAGGCGCTCTCGGTCAGCGCCACGTCGAGCCGCATCATCCCCGCGCGCTCGGACAGCGACCCGGAGATCACGAAGCGCACGTTCATCCGCTGGCCGATCTCGAAGGGCGGCAGCAGCGTGTCGCGCCACACCCGCGAGGTGCCGCGCGACATCACCGAAAGCTCGGAGAACCGCGTGAGCCCCATGTTCACGTCATCGGACATGCCGCGCGCCTGCAGCCGCATCCGCCGGTCTCCGGAGGGCGAGCGGAAGGGCAGCACCGCGAGGGTGAAGGGCGCGGCCAGGGCGCGCTTCACCGGCTGGGCGTAGAGCGCCTCGCGCCGGGGATGCAGGATCCACAGGTCCTCCGGCGGGCTGGTCGGGCCCGGCGGGTGCAGGCCGAAGTATTCCAGGCCGAAGCGCGTGTCCGGGCCCAGCGCCTCGCGGGCACCGCCGGTCACCCGGATCTCGGCAGCTTCCTTGGCCAGCACCTGCAGCTCGCGCAGGCGCTGCTCGCCGATGGGCGGATCGAGCGCCAGCACGCCGGCGCGCGGCAGGTCCTCCAGCTCCGGCATCTCCTCCGGGCCCGAAAAGCGCAGCACTTTCCGCGTGCCGCCGGTTTCCACCAGGATCAGCCCGATCCCTCCGAGTGCCATGCCCTTCCCGCCCCCGCCTGCGCTGACGGCTTGCAAGTGCCGCCGTGGCGTGCAGTTTGGCATGGCGCGCGGCGCATGATAAGTCCCTGCCTCCGCGGGGCACCGACCATCGTGCCGCCGCACCATGAGGAGAATACCCGATGCACAGTGCCGACGCGGACGGCCTGACCCTCGCCCAGGGTTACGGGCGGTTGTGGCGCACCTATGTGCGCCGACACTGGCGCTCGCTGCTGGTGGCCGGCCTGATGACGCTGATCTACGCGGTGACCACGGCGCTGATGGTGCGGGCCACCGCCTGGCTGGTGGATGCCTTCGACGCGCGCGACGCCGGGGCGCTGGCCTGGGCGCCGGCGGTGATCCTGGCCATCACCCTGCCCCGCGGCGCGGCCCTCTACGCGCAGAAGACCCTCAACATCCGCACCATGACCACCATCGAGGCCGACCTGCAGAAGGCGATGTACGGCGCCCTGCTCAGCGCCGATCTCGCGCGCATGCAGCAGGAACCGCCCGCCTCGCTGGGCGCGCGCTTCACCGCCGACATCGGCCTGGTGCGCGAGGTGATGGACCGGGGCGTGAACACGGTGGCCGCCGTGGCCACCATCATCGGCGCCTTCACCCAGATGCTGCTCATCGACTGGGTGCTGACCCTGGGGACCATGGCGATCTTCCTGCTGGCGATGACCCCGATCAACACCATCGGCGCCCGGCTGAAGCGGCTCAGCCGGCAGGCGCAGGCCCAGATCGGCCAGATGACCGCGAAGGTGAACGAGGGCCTGGGCGGCGCCCGCCTCGCCAAGACCTACCGGCTGGAGAGCTACCTCGCCGAAACCGCGAACGAGAGCTTCGACAGCCTGCGCGGCCTCAAGGTGAAGATGATGGACCAGCAGGCCCGGGTGGAGCCGATGATGGAGGCGTTCGGCGGTCTCGCGCTTGCCGGGCTGGTGCTGTTCGTGGGCACGCGCATCGCCAACGGCACCAATTCCATCGGGGATTTCTCCGGCTTCCTGGCCGGGCTGGCCATCGCCTCGCAGCCGATGCGCAAGATCGGGGCGATCTTCACCCTCGCCAGCCAGGGCCTCGCCGCGCTCAGCCGGATCTACGCCCTGCTCGACGTGCAGAACACCGTGGTGGACCGGCCCGACGCCAGGCCGCTGCCCCGGGTGAGCGGCGCGCTGAGCTTCCGCGACGTGCATTTCGCCTATCCCGACGGCTCCATGGCCCTGCGCGGCATCGACCTCGACATCCCGGCGGGGCAGACGGTGGCGCTGGTCGGGCGCTCGGGTGCCGGCAAGTCCACGGTGTTCAACCTCATCCCGCGGCTCTACGACGCCACCTCCGGCAGCGTGACCCTCGACGGCCACGACCTGCGCGAGGTCACCCTCGCCTCGCTGCGCGACCAGGTGGCGCTGGTGAGCCAGGATTCGGTGCTGCTCACCGACACGATCGCGGCGAACATCGGCTTCGGCCGCCCCGGCGCCAGCCGCGCGGAGATCGAGGACGCCGCCCGCGACGCCGCCGCGCACGAGTTCATCTCGCGGCTGCCGAACGGGTTCGACACCCGGCTGGGCGAGGAGGGCGGCAGCTTCTCCGGCGGCGAGCGCCAGCGCCTGGCCATCGCCCGTGCCATCCTGCGCGACGCGCCCGTGCTGCTGCTCGACGAGCCCACCTCCGCCCTCGACGCCGAGAGCGAGGCGGCCATCCGCGGCGCGCTGAAGCGGCTCACCGCCGGGCGCACCACGCTGGTCATCGCGCACCGGCTGTCGACCATCCTCGACAGCGACCTGATCTGCGCGATGGACCAGGGCCGCATCGTGGAACGCGGCACCCATGCCGAACTGCTGGAGCGCAACGGGCTCTACGCCGATCTCTACCGGCTGCAGTTCGGCAAGGGCTGACCGGGGAAGGTGCGCCGGGGGCGAGGCCCCTGCCTGCCTGCCTTCCCTCCCGCCCCTGCCCCGGCGGCACCGGGCCCTCACATGCGCCAGAGCGCCCGACCGCTGCCCGCACCGCCCGCCGCCTGTGGCACGCCGGAAGGGGCCGGGATCCGTTGCGCACCCGGCCCTCCTGCAGGGCCCAGGCACCGGGGCGCCGCAGGATCGCGCTGCGCTCCCGTAACCGCCCTCCGCTGCCCGCGTCCACCCTCCGCGTCCGCCCTCCGCCCTCCGCCTCCCGTGTCCGCCTTCCCCTGCCCCAGTCCACCCCGCCCGTGTCCAGCCTCCGCTGCCTGCGTCCGCCCTCTGCTGCCCGCGTCACACTCCGGGCAGGTCGTCCCCCCCACACGGGCGCCTCCGCTCCGCCTGCCCGCGATGCGACAACGGCCGGGCGCCTGAGGCGGAGGCGCCCCGGCGTCCCGTCCCCGTGCCTCCACAGCGCCACGGAGCCACGCCCTGTGCGGCGGCCCGGGGGCATGGCCGCGGCGCTGATCCGGGCGCTCCGATCTGGCGGGGCCGGCGTGGCGCGGCCCGGTGCCCCGGCGGGCTGAAGGCTGCGGCGGCCGCGGCCGCGCGGGCGCTTACGGCCTCGCGTGGGGCATCGCGGGGGGTGCGGGAACCGAGGCGTTTTGTGCGCTGCAACAAAAACCCCTTGAATACCGCATTGCAGCACACCAGATTGATCGTCGGAGAGAATCAACCACGAGGAGAGCTCATATGTTCGACAAGAACCTGTTTCCGTTCGACACAGAGAAGATGATGGAAATGTTCAAAACCCCGGATTTCAGCAAGATGATGTCTGACATGAAATTCCCTGCGGTGAGCCCGGAAGAGCTTATGGCCACCCAGAAGAAGAACATGGACGCGCTCGTGGAGGCCAACAAGGCTGCCGCCGCCGGCTACCAGGATCTGTTCAAGAAGCAGGTCGCGATCTTCGAGGAGACGATGTCCGAGGCCCAGAAGCAGATGAAGGGGTTCGACGCGTCCAAGCTCTCCCCCGAGTCCGCCGCCGCCCAGACCGAGCTCACCAAGGCCGCGGTCCAGAAGGCGCTCGCCAACATGAAGATGCTGGCCGAGACCGCCCAGAAGGCCAATGCCGACGCCTACACGATCGTGTCCGCACGCATCAAGGAATCGGTCGCCGAGCTGCAGGACATGGCGTCCAAGCTGCAGAAGAAGTGATCCACTCTCCGCTTGCCCCGGCCCCGGGCAGGCGGTTTAGTCCTCCCCGTCACGAGGAGGACAGATGGATCAGATCAGCTTTGACGATTTCCTGAAGGTCGATATACGCGTCGGCACGATCACTCGTGCCGAGCCCTACCCCGAGGCGCGCAAGCCCGCCATCAAGCTCTGGATCGACTTCGGAGACGAGATCGGCGAGCGGCGCAGCTCGGCCCAGATCACCGTGCATTACGACCCCGACACCCTGCCCGGACGGCAGGTGCTGGCGGTGGTGAACTTCCCGCCCCGGCAGATCGGCCGCTTCCTTTCGGAAGTGCTGGTGCTCGGGGTGCCGGACCGCAACGGCGACATCGTCCTGCTCAGCCCCGAACGCGACGTGCCCACCGGCGGGCGCATGCACTGACACGCGCGCCCGGCGCACGGTCGGGCCGCCCTGCCGGGGCTCGCGGCGTCATGGGTCCGCCAGGGCCCGACCTCCGAGCCCGATCCTCGTGCTGGCCGCCGTGCCCGGCCCGGAGAGAGCAAAAAGGGCGCGGCACCCCTGCGGCGCCGCGCCCTTTGCCTTGCCCGGCCTGTCGGGGCCTCAGCCCACGAGTTCGCGGAATTCCTCGATCACCCGGCGGTAGGTGTCGCGCTTGAAGGGAACGATCTTCTCCAGCAGCACCCCGGGCTCCAGCCAGGTCCAGCGGTTGAACTCCGGGTGTTCGGTGGCGATGTCGATGTCGTGGTCGGTGCCCAGGAAGCGCAGCAGGAACCAGCGCTGCTTCTGGCCGCGATAGCGCCCCTTCCACAGTTTCGGCACCAGGTGATGCGGCAGGTCGTAGGGAATCCAGTCCCGGGTCTCGGCGAGGATCTCGACCTTGTCGGACGTGATCCCGGTTTCCTCCCACAGCTCGCGCAGCGCGGCCTCCTGCGGGTCTTCCCCGTCATCCACGCCGCCCTGGGGCATCTGCCAGGCGGGGGTCGGGTTGTCGATGCGCTGACCGGCGAAGATGCGGCCATCCCGGCTGACGATCATCAGGCCCACGCAGGGCCTGTAGGGCAGTTCGGCGATCTGTTCTGCGGTGAGGTGAGGCATCGGCGATCCTTCCGGGGCAAGCAATTCGGCCTGCGGAGGGGGCCCGCGCATGCGCCGCCCCCTCCGCGAGCAGAGATTACTTCTCCGGCTGGATGACCGAAAGGCCTTTCAGGACGTCCAGCGCATAGGCGAGCTGGAGATCCTGCGAGCGCAGCTTCGCGGTCGCCTCCACGCGGGCGCGCTCCTCGTCGAACTGCTTGCGCTCCTCCTCGGTCATCGCGCTGGCGAGCGAACCGCGCAGGTCGGCTTCCGAGCGGCCCGGGACGGGCTTGTCTTCCTCGGAACTCGGCATGGTGCGCTCCTCCACCAGGATGTCGGGCTCGATGCCCAGCGCCTGGATGGAGCGGCCCGAGGGCGTGTAGTAGCGCGCCGTGGTGAGGCGGATGGCCCCCTCGCCCTGCAGCGCCATGATGGTCTGCACCGAGCCCTTGCCGAAGCTCTTCGCGCCGATGAGGATGGCGCGGCGGTGATCCTGCAGCGCGCCGGCCACGATCTCGGAGGCCGAGGCGGAGCCGCCGTTGATCAGCACCACCAGCGGCTTGCCGCCGGTGAGATCGCCTTCGGTTGCGTTGTAGCGGTCGCCCGACTGCGGGTCGCGACCGCGGGTGGAGACGATCTCGCCCTTGTCGAGGAAGGCGTCGGACACCGCGACGGCCTGGTTCAGGAGCCCGCCGGGGTTGTTGCGCAGGTCGAGCACGAAGCCGGAGACATTGTCCAGGCCGCCGGCCTTCTCCACCTGCTCCTTGATGCCCTCGGCCATCTGGTCATAGGTCTGCTCGTTGAAGGTGGTCACGCGCAGCACCACCACGTTGCCCTCCAGCCTCGCGCGGGAGGCGCGGATCTTGATCGTGTCGCGCACCAGGGTGACCTCGAACGGGTCGTCCACGCCCTCGCGCACCACGGTGATCTTCACCTCGGAGCCCACGGGGCCGCGCATCTGGTCCACCGCGTCGGTGAGGTTCATGCCCAGCACGGATTCGCCGTTGAGGTGGGTGATGTAGTCTCCCGGCTGCAGGCCTGCCTCGGAGGCGGGCGTGTCGTCGATGGGCGAGACCACCTTCACGAAGCCGTTCTCCATCGTCACCTCGATGCCGAGGCCGCCGAATTCGCCCTTGGTCTGCACCTGCATGTCGTCGAAATCCTGCGGCGGCAGGTAGGAGGAATGCGGGTCCAGCGAGGTGAGCATGCCGCTGATCGCGGCCTCGATGAGTTCCTTGTCGCTCGCTTCCTCGACATAGGAGGAGCGCACCCTCTCGAAAATGTCGCCGAACAGGTCCAGATACTCGTAGGTGCTCTTCTGGTCGGTGTTCTCCTGGGCAACCACCGGAACCACGAACTGCGTGGTGACGACGGCTCCCGCCAGCGCGCCACCGATGGCGGCAAAGGCGAACTTCTTCATTGTGATCCTTCCTGTTCCGGTGCGAGACCAAACCACGTCGTGGGGTCCACGGGCTCACCGTCGATCCTGAGTTCCATATAAAGGGTTTCGGAGCGAATCTCGCGGTTTCCTGCCGTGCCGTCGATCAAAAATTCTTCAGCATCCGGTTGCAAGCCCCCGAGCGTGCCCACCGGCTCGCCCTTTTCGAGCACCTCGCCCACCCGGCGGTCGATGCTGCCCAGCCCCGCGAGGATGAGCAGGTAGCCCTCCTGCGGCTCCAGGATCGCGATCTCGCCGTAGTCCAGAAACTCCCCCGCATAGCGCAGCGTGGCCCGCCAGGGCGTGGTGACGATGGCATGCGCGGGGGCCTGGAGGATGATGCCGGGGCGGGCGAGGCCGGAGGCGTCCTTCTGCCCGAAGCCGCGCAGCAGCTTGCCGGCGACCGGCAGGTGCAGCGCGCCTTTGGCCGTCTCGAAATGGCTGTCCTCCAGGCCGCCACCCGGCGCGTCCTTCAGCGTCTCGGCGAAATCGCGCAGCGAGATGGCGCCGGAGCGCAGCGCGTCGATCTCGCCCGGGTCCGCCGCCGGGCCGGGCGTGCGCTCGGACAGCGCCTCGGCCAGCGCGGCGCGGGCGTTCTGCACCCCGGCCAGCCCGGCGCGCAGGCTGGCGCGGGCCTTGTCCTGGCTCTCGCGCAGGGCTTCCATCTCCGCGAGGATGGTCTGGAGCTGGATGAGCTCGGATTCCAGCGCCGGCGAGATGTCGGCCATCAGGTGCGCCGCCCGCGCGGCGCCCAGCGGCCCGGAGGGGTGGAGCAGCTGCACCGGCGTGGGCGAGCGCTCGACGATCTGCAGCAGCCCGAGGATGTTCGACAGCTCGTCGCTCCGGCTGTCGATGCGCGCCTGCAGCTCGGAGATGCGCCCGGACAGCGCGCGCATCCCGTCGCGCACCGCCGCGAGCCCGGCCTCATAGGCCTGCACCGCCTGACCATAGGCGGCCAGCCGGTTCTGCGAATCGCCGGCGGCGGCCAGGTTGGCGGCAGCCGCCGTCACCTTGTCCGCGGCGCGGCCGGCCTGGGAGATCGGGTCCTCGAGCGCCGCCGCCCCGCCCGCCCCGGCCAGGAGCACCGCCGCGCCGAGCGCGAGGGCGCGCGCCGCCCTCATGACGCGATCAGGCTTTCCCCGGTCATCTCCTCCGGCTGCGGCAGGCCCATGAGGGCGAGCAGCGTGGGGGCGAGATCGCCGAGCTTGCCGCCGGAGCGCAGCGTCGCGCCCTCCGGCCCGCCGATCAGCACCACCGGCACCGGGTTCAGCGTGTGGGCGGTGTGGGGGCCGCCGGTCTCCGGGTCCACCATCACCTCGCAATTGCCGTGGTCGGCGGTGAGCAGCATGGCGCCGCCCACCTCCTCCAGCGCCTCCAGCGCCTGGCCCACGCCCTTGTCCACCGCCTCGCAGGCGCGGATCGCGGCACCGAGATCGCCGGTGTGGCCCACCATGTCGGGGTTGGCGAAATTCACCACGATCAGGTCGTGCTTCTGGCCGCGGATGGCGCCGGCAAGCTGGTCGGCCACTTCGGCCGCCGACATCTCGGGCGCGAGGTCATAGGTCTTCACCTTCGGGCTGGGGGCCATGTAGCGGTCCTCCCCCCGGGCCGGGGTTTCCACCCCGCCGTTGAGGAAGAAGGTGACATGCGGGTATTTCTCCGTCTCCGCGAGGCGGAACTGGGTCTTGTCATGGCGCTCGCACCAGGCGCCCAGGGTGTTCACGATCTCGATGGAGGGGAACATCGCCGGCATGAACGGGTTCAGCGCGTCGGAATATTCCACCATGCCGCAAGTGGCGGCGAAGGCGGGCACCCGGCTGCGCGCGAAGCCGTCGAACGCGGGGTCCAGCAGCGCGGTGAGGATCTCGCGCGCCCGGTCGGCACGGAAGTTGATGAACACCAGCCCGTCGCCGTCCTGCATGCCGGAGTAGCCGGGGAGGATGCTGGGCTCGATGAACTCGTCGGTCTCGCCGCGGGCATACCCGGCCTCGATGGCCTCCGCCGCGCTGGCGACCGCATGGCCGGTGCCCGCGACCATGCCCTCATAGGCGGCCTGCACCCGGTCCCAGCGCTTGTCGCGGTCCATGGCGAAGAAGCGACCGCAGAGCGTGGCGATGGCCGGGCCCTCCAGCGCGGCCTCCAGCGTGGCGATCTGCCCGCCGGCGCTCTTCGGCGCCACGTCGCGGCCGTCGAGGAACGCATGCACGGCCACCGGCACCCCGGCGGCGGCGATCACGTTGGCAAGCCGCGCCATGTGGCGCTGGTGGGCGTGCACCCCGCCGGGCGAGGCGAGGCCGGCCACATGCGCGGTGCCCCCGGTCTCCTTCAGCCTGGCGATGAGCGCCTGCAGGGCGGCGATGTCGTCGAAGGCGTCATCGTCGATGGCCTTGTCGATGCGCGGCAGGTCCATCCACACGATGCGCCCGGCGCCGATGTTGGTGTGACCGACCTCGGAATTGCCCATCTGCCCCTCGGGCAGCCCGACGGCGGGCCCATGCGCGGTGAGGGTGCTGTTCGGGCACCCGGCCATCACCCGGTCGAAGTTCGGGGTGTCGGCAAGGGCCACGGCATTCGCCTCACGCGAGGGGCTCAGCCCCCAGCCGTCAAGGATGCAGAGAACGACGGGTTTCGGCACGGTCATGAAAACGCCTTTCCGGAAGTGAGAGGGTCTGCGCCAGTCCTAGACCTCCCTCCCGGCGGGGGCAAGACACGCCCGCGGCAAGGAAGCCTCCGGCGGCGCGGAAGGCCCGCGTGGAGGGGCCGCCACCTGCATCGCAGCCTTTCGGGTGGCGCCCCCCGGGGCGCCGGGGCACCTCGCGTGAGGCGGAGGCGTGCCGCACGACGGAGCCGCCTCCGCGCATCGGAGCCGCCCCGCACGGTGGAGCCGCTTCGCTCACTGGAGCCGCGCCGCACGGTGCAGCCGCTCCGCTCGATGGAGCCGCTTCGCACGGTGGAGCCGCTTCGCGGAAACAGTGCTGCGCGATCGGGTGGTGCATCGAAGGCCTGCGGAATGCGCCGGAAGCCGGCGGGGGAGACTGCAGCGCGGAGTGCGGGAGGGCGGCGTCGCCCTGCCGCTCAGGCGCGGTGGTAGGGCGCCCCGGCGAGGATGGAGGCCGCGCGGTAAAGCTGTTCGGCCACCATCACCCGCACCAGCATGTGCGGCCAGACCATCTTGCCGAAGGAGAGCGCGAAGCCGGCTTCCGCGCGCAACTCCGGGTCGAGCCCGTCGGCGCCGCCGATCATCAGGCACAGGTCGCGCGTGCCATCGTCGCGCAGCGTCGCGAGACGCCCGGCGAAATCGGGGGAATCGAGGGTGCGGCCACGCTCGTCCAGCACCCAGAGGGCGGCGCCCTGCGGCACTGCCGCGCGCAGAAGCTGCGCTTCGGCCGCCATGCCGCCGCCCTTGCGGTCCTCCACCTCGGCCACCCGCGTCGGGCCGAGGCCCAGCGGCCGGCCGCTGCGGTCGAACCGGGTGAGATATTCGGACACGAGGTCGGCTTCCGGGCCGGCCCGCAGGCGCCCGACGGCGGCGAGGGTTATGCGCATGCGGTCAGGCGGAGGCGCCGACCCGCGCGCTGTCACCCTGCGGCATCCACATCTTCTCGAGCTGGTAGAAGTCCCGCACTTCGGGGCGGAAGACATGGACGATCACGTCGCCCGCGTCGATCAGCACCCAGTCCGCGGTTTCCATGCCCTCGGCGCGCAGCGACTCGCCGCTGGTCTGTTTCACCCGGTCCATCAGCTTCTCGGCCATGGCCGCGACCTGACGGGTGGACCGCCCGGTGGCGATGACCATGTAGTCGGCAACGGACGATTTCCCGCGCAGGTCCACCTGCACGATGTCTTCGGCCTTGTCGTCATCGAGCGAGGACAGAATCAGGGCAAGCATCTCGTCGCTTCCCAATGCACTGGCCTTCATGGCTGGGGCCCTTGCAACTGCGGGTTCTGCGCCCGCATCAACACGTTCGGACAGAACGGTATCCTCCTGGTAGCGCGCCGCCATGTCGCCCCGGCGCCGGACGCAGCTATAATGTAGTGGAAATCCCCGCCCCTCTCAACCCGTGCCCCCCGCCACGGGCCGTTGCGGAGGATTCCGGGCAACACTCCGGCGCGGTGACGGGCGGAATCCGCACCGGATGGCGCGGATTCCGGGCTTCCGGCCACGTTCGGGAAACAATCCGTCACCCTGCCGGCACTGGACCCGCCCTGCCCCGGGGGCCATCTTTGCGGGGAAACCCGGCGCAAGCCCCCCGGCGCGCCGCGAAGGGAGACCACCGATGTCCATCCGCCCCGTCCGCGCCTCCACCATCTCGAAACCCACCCGGGAGGGCGCCGGCGTCCACCTGCACCGCGCCTTCAGCTATGGCGACTTCGAGGGCGTGGACCCGTTCCTGATGCTCGACGATTTCCGCAACGACCGCCGCGGCACCTATGAGAAGGGCTTCCCCTGGCATCCGCATCGCGGCATCGAGACCATCACCTACGTGCTGGCCGGCGAGGTCGACCATGCCGACAGCCTGGGCAACAAGGGCATGCTGAAGGCCGGCGACGTGCAGTGGATGACCGCCGGGCGCGGGATCATGCATCAGGAGATGCCGCGCGGGAACGCGGCCGGCCAGATGCACGGGTTCCAGCTCTGGGCCAACCTGCCGCGCCGCCTGAAGATGACCGACCCGCGCTATCAGGACGTGCCCTCCGCCGAGATCCCGGTTCTGACCGACGATGACGGCACCGTGGTGCGGGTGGTCTGCGGCAAGTACAAGGGCATCGGCGGCCCGGTCGACGGCATCGCCGCCGAGCCGCGCTACTTCGACATTTCCGTGCCGCCGGGCAAGCGCAAGACCTTCAAGGTGGAGGTGGAGCGCCACGCCTTCGCCTATATCTTCGCCGGCTGGGGCAGTTTCCGCGACACCTCCGCGCCCTTCGGCGTGCTGACCGAGAAGGAAACCCCGGACGGCCGCGAGGTCCACGTGCGCGAAACCTCGGGCAACCGCTCGCTGGTGGTGTTCGACCGGGGCGACGAGGTTGTGGTTCAGGCCGGCGACAAGGGCATCCGCTTCCTGCTGGTCTCCGGCAAGCCGATCAAGGAGCCGGTGGCCTGGTACGGCCCCATCGTGATGAACACCGAGGCGGAGCTGCGCCAGGCGGTGAAGGAACTGCAGACGGGCAAGTTCATCCGGTGAGAGACCGCGGCGGCCGACTCCGTCGGCCGTCCTCCGGACGGAAGCACCTCGGGCGAGCTACCCCTTGCGCAATGCAGACTTGATTGCTCTGGAGGCGGTGTGGATCGTGCTCAGCACACCGCCGGGGGCCTTCTGGTTCAACCGGACTTCGATATCTTCCCAGGGGATGTGTCTCCGAAGGGCGGCGCACTGACTTGCGTTCCTCTTCGGAGCCGCCAGAACGGCATCGAATGCAGCCGACAGTTTCTGCTGTTCGACCTGGAGCGCTTCAGCCAGCCAGAACAACATGGGCGCGCATTGAATGTGGTTGTAGACGTACCGGGCATCACGCGACATGTCGGGAGTGCGGCCATAGGCGCCTGGGCCGTCATATTCGGCCAACCACCCCAACCAATGTTCCTTCTGATGCCTGTACCAGGCTTTGCCGTATCCGGCTCCCTCTCTCAGCGCGGCCGCAAGCTCCTGGTGCTGTGGCGTACCGGGATCAAGCTTCCCGACGCGTCGGCGTAGCTCCTTGGGTGTCATGGAATTCACCTGAACGTCTCTGTCCTGCGCCTGTCCGCAAAGCAGCGCAGACCTTCGCGTTCAGGTCAAGGGACCGCCTGTTCTGCATCCGGAATCGCTCCCTTTCTACGCAGGGTGAGCTCAGAAGCAGCTTCTCGCTGCCCACATGCGGCCTTGCGCCTGCGCACCTGCCGACTATAACCACCCCAATTTGCAGACGGGTACGAATCCAACCGCTTCCGCGCTCCCCGGCGCAGGGGGCCCAGCAGCACGAGAGCCGGAATGCCGAAAAGAACCGATATCTCCTCCATCATGATCATCGGCGCCGGACCCATCGTGATCGGTCAGGCCTGCGAGTTCGACTATTCCGGCGCCCAGGCCTGCAAGGCGCTGAAGGAGGAAGGCTACCGGGTCATCCTCGTGAACTCCAACCCCGCCACCATCATGACCGACCCGGGCATGGCCGATGCCACCTATGTGGAGCCCATCACCCCCGAGGTCGTCGCCAAGATCATCGAGAAGGAACGCCCCGACGCGATCCTGCCGACCATGGGCGGCCAGACCGGGCTCAACACCGCCCTGGCGCTGGCCGACATGGGCGTGCTCGACAAGTTCGGCGTCGAGCTGATCGGCGCCAAGCGCGAGGCCATCGAGATGGCCGAGGACCGCAAGCTCTTCCGCGAGGCGATGGACCGCATCGGCCTGGAGAACCCCAAGGCCACCATCGCCAACACCATCCAGGAATGCCTCGACGCGCTGGAGCATGTCGGCCTGCCGGCCATCATCCGCCCGGCCTACACCCTGGGCGGCACCGGCGGCGGCGTGGCCTATAACCGCGAGGATTACGAGGCCATCTGCCGCTCGGGCCTCGATGCCTCCCCGGTGAGCCAGATCCTGATCGACGAGAGCCTGCTGGGCTGGAAGGAATTCGAGATGGAGGTGGTCCGCGACACCGCGGACAACTGCATCATCATCTGCGCCATCGAGAACATTGACCCGATGGGCGTGCACACGGGCGATTCCATCACCGTCGCCCCGGCCCTCACGCTCACCGACAAGGAATACCAGATGATGCGCAACGCCTCGATCGCGGTGCTGCGCGAGATCGGGGTGGAGACCGGCGGCTCGAACGTGCAGTTCGCGGTCCAGCCCTCCACCGGGCGCATGGTGGTGATCGAGATGAACCCGCGCGTCTCGCGCTCCTCGGCGCTGGCCTCCAAGGCCACGGGCTTCCCCATCGCCAAGGTCGCCGCGAAGCTCGCCGTGGGCTATACGCTCGACGAGCTGGACAACGACATCACCAAGGTGACGCCCGCCTCCTTCGAGCCCACCATCGACTATGTCGTCACCAAGATCCCGCGCTTTGCCTTCGAGAAGTTCCCCGGCGCCAAGGCCGAGCTCACCACCGCCATGAAGTCGGTCGGCGAGGCGATGGCCATCGGCCGCACCTTCCACGAAAGCGTGCAGAAGGCGCTCGCCTCGATGGAAACCGGCCTGTCGGGCTTCGACGAGGTGATCATCCCGGGGGATGACCGCCGCGCCGCGATGATCTCCGCACTCACCCGCGCCACGCCGGACCGGATGCGCATCATCGCCCAGGCGATGCGCGAGGGCCTGTCGGATGACGACATCCACGCCACCACCTCCTACGACCCCTGGTTCCTGGCCCGCATCCGCGAGATCGTCGAGGAGGAGGCCCGCATCCGCGAGACCGGCCTGCCCACCGAGGCCGCGGGCATGCGCGCGCTCAAGATGATGGGCTTCACCGATGCCCGGCTCGGCATGCTCACCGGCATGGAGGAGGACGCCGTGCGCCACGCCCGCCACGCGCTCGACGTGGTCGCGGTGTTCAAGCGCATCGACACCTGCGCGGCCGAGTTCGAGGCCCAGACCCCCTACATGTATTCCACCTATGAAGCCGATGCGATGGGCGAGGTGGAATGCGAGGCCCGGCCCTCGGACGCGAGGAAGGTCGTCATCCTGGGCGGCGGGCCGAACCGGATCGGCCAGGGCATCGAGTTCGACTACTGCTGCTGCCACGCCTGTTTCGCCCTCACCGGGCAGGGCTACGAGACCATCATGGTCAACTGCAACCCCGAGACCGTCTCGACCGACTACGACACCTCGGACCGGCTCTACTTCGAGCCGCTCACGATCGAATCGGTGATGGAGATCCTGCGGGTCGAGATGTCGAACGGCACGCTGCACGGGGTGATCGTGCAGTTCGGCGGCCAGACGCCGCTGAAGCTGGCCCGCGCGCTGGAGGCCGAGGGCATCCCGATCCTGGGCACCACGCCCGACGCGATCGACCTTGCGGAGGACCGCGAGCGCTTCCAGCAGCTGCTGAACCGGCTCGGCCTGAAGCAGCCGCGCAACGGCATCGCCCATTCCGCCGAAGAGGCCTTCACCATCGCGCATGAGGTCGGCTACCCGGTGGTGATCCGCCCCTCCTACGTGCTGGGCGGCCGGGCGATGGAGATCGTGCGCGAGGATGCCCAGCTCGAGCGCTACATCCGCGAGGCGGTGGTCGTCTCCGGCAAGTCTCCGGTGCTGATCGACAGCTACCTCTCCGGCGCGGTGGAGGTGGACGTGGACGCGCTGTGCGACGGCACCGACGTGCATGTGGCCGGCGTGATGGAGCATATCGAGGAGGCCGGCGTGCATTCGGGCGACAGCGCCTGCTCGCTGCCGCCCTACTCGCTCGACGCCGAGACCATCGCCGAGCTGAAGCGCCAGACCCGCGCCATGGCGCTGGGGCTGGAGGTGGTCGGGCTGATGAACGTGCAGTTCGCCATCAAGGACGGGGTGATCTACGTGCTGGAGGTGAACCCCCGCGCCTCGCGCACCGTGCCCTTCGTGGCCAAGGCCGTGGGCTCGCCCATCGCCTCCATCGCCGCACGGCTGATGGCGGGCGAGAAGCTCTCCGCCTTCGAGCTGAAGGCGCCGGAAACCCGCCACGTGGCGGTGAAGGAAGCCGTGCTGCCCTTCGCCCGCTTCCCGGGCGTCGACACGCTGCTCGGGCCCGAGATGCGCTCCACCGGCGAGGTGATGGGCATCGACACCAACTTCTCGCGCGCCTTCCTCAAGAGCCAGATGGGCGCGGGCGTGAAGCTGCCGGCCGGCGGCACCGTGTTCATCTCGATCAAGGACGCGGACAAGGGCGAGATGATCCTCGACGCCGCGCGCACCCTCGCGGACATGGGCTTCACCCTGCTCGCCACCGGCGGCACCGCGAAGTTCCTCGCCGCGGACGGCATCGCGGCGGAGCGGATCAACAAGGTCTACGAAGGCCGGCCGAACATCGTGGACCGGATGAAGGACGGCGGCGTGGCGCTGGTGTTCAACACCACCGACGGCACCCAGTCCATCAATGACAGCAAGGACATCCGCTCCATCGCGCTTTACTCGCGCATCCCCTACTACACCACCGCCGCCGGCGCGCGCGCGGCGGCCCGCGCCATCCGCAACGAGCGCGAGGGCGGCATCGAGGTGCTCTCGCTGCAGGAATACGCCCGGCTCTGATCCTGCCCCCAACCCGTGAGGCTTTCGTTAACCCCTCCCCGGCCACACTGGCCGGGAACAGGCGGGGAGGCCGGGGAATGGGGTTCATCAGGGGCGGTGGCAGCACCGTGGGCAGACGCATGGCAAGTATTCTCGGGGGGGTGGGCTCTCCCCCGGCGGGCAGCGGGTCGGTGCCTGCCGCGGTTGAGGGCCCGGATGCGCCGGCGGAGCCCCCGGGCCTCGCGGAGGAACCTCCGGCCACCGGCTGCGGGTCTCCCCCCGGCGGGATATCCGCGCTGACCTGCGAACGGTGCACGGAGCGGGAGGCTGCCACCTTCCCCCTCAGGCTCAACATGGCCTTCCAGCCCATCTTCGACCTCTCCACCGGCAGCATCTTCGCCCAGGAAGCGCTGGTGCGCGGCCCGGCCTTCGAGCCCCCTTCCGAGGTGTTCGCGGAGGTGACGGAGGAGAACCGCTACAACTTCGACCAGCTCTGCCGCACCCGCGCCATCGAATGCGCGGCGGAGCTGGGGCTTGACGGGGCGCTGTCGATCAACTTCCTGCCCAACGCCGTCTACGAGCCGGCGCATTGCATCCGGCGCACCCTCTGGGCGGCCGACAAGGCGGATTTCCCGCCGGAAAACCTGATCTTCGAGTTCACCGAGGGCGAGCAGATCCGCTCCACCGACCACCTGCTGGCCATCGTCTCGGAGTACCGGCGGCACGGCTTCCGCATCGCCATCGACGATTTCGGCGCCGGATTCGCCGGGCTCGGCCTGCTGGCGGACCTGCAGCCCGACATCCTCAAGCTCGACATGCACCTGATCCGCGGGATCGAGAGCAGCCCTGCCCGGCGCAGCATCGTCCGCGCCACCCTGCGCATCTGCAGCGATCTCGGCATCCTGGCGGTGGCCGAGGGGATCGAAACCCCCGAGGAACTGGACGAGGTGGCGGACCTCGGCGTCCACCTGGTACAGGGCTACCTCATCGCCCGCCCCAGCACCGGCCGGCTGGTTCAGGCGCATGAGATCTCCGCCGGCATCACCGAAATGATGCGCCTGATCGGCTGACCGCCGCGCCGGCATGCCGGGCGGGCCCCACGGCAGTCCGTCGCCGCAAGGGAGGCGCGCGGCCCGGCGCGACGGGCCACGGAGGCACGGCCCAGCCCCTTCCCGGTTCCAACCAGACCTCCGATTGCGGGCTGCGGGCACGCGCGCGGCCATGCGGCAGCAGCCGATGTGCATCCGCTGTCGGCCCGGCGGCAGGCGGGGGTGGTGTGCGGCGCTGCAAGTGCGATCGCGAAAGGGTCCCCCATGCATCCGGCCGCTTGCGCTTTTCGCGGCTTTGGGCAATCAGCAGCACATGGCAAAGCTCTATTTCAACTACTCCTCGATGAACGCGGGAAAGTCTGCCGTGCTGCTGCAGGCCTCGCACAACTACCGTGAGCGGGGCATGACGACCCTGCTGCTCACCGCAGCGCTCGACGACCGCGCCGGGGCGGGGCGCATCGCCTCGCGCATCGGCATCGCGGCCGAGGCGGAAACCTTCGCGCCGGGCGACGACCTCTTCGCCCGCGCCGCCGCCCGCAAGGGCATCGCCTGCGTGCTGGTCGACGAGGCGCAGTTCCTCACCGAGGTGCAGGTCTGGCAGCTCGCGCGGGTGGCGGATGATCTCGGCGTGCCGGTGATGTGCTACGGGTTGCGCACGGATTTCCGCGCGCAGCTCTTCCCCGGCTCCGCGGCCCTGCTGGCCCTGGCCGATTCGCTGCGCGAGGTGCGCACCATCTGCCATTGCGGCCGCAAGGCCACGATGGTGGTGCGCCGCGACGCCGCCGGGCGGGCCATGGCCGACGGGGCGCAGGTGCAGATCGGCGGCAATGACAGCTACGAACCGCTGTGCCGCCGCCACTGGCGGGCCGCCGTGGCGGAGGCCCGGACCGGCGCGGCGCCCGGGCCCGGCTGAGCCCTTGCCCCCGCACCGGGCATCCGCTATAGGGCGGCTTTCCGTTTCCTGCCGGGCGACGGGGCTTCGGGCATGACGCTCCACCCCGCTCAGTCTGGCGAGCACAGGACCAGTGGCCATGAGAAAAGACCTGCACCCCGCCTATCACTTCATCGACGTGAAGATGACCGACGGCACCATCGTGAAGATGCGCTCCACCTGGGGCTCCGAGGGCGACACTCTCACCCTCGACATCGACCCGAGCGTGCACCCGGCCTGGACCGGCGGCAACACCAAGCTGATGGATACCGGCGGGCGCGTCTCGAAGTTCAAGAGCAAGTACGCCGGCCTCGAGCTCTGAGCCATTCGGCCTTGCCGACACTGCCCGAAGGCCCGCGCCCCCGCGCGGGCCTTTGCGCGTTCCGCCCCGCGCGCAGCGGTGCAGGGGCGCATTCCGGCCGGCCCGCGCCGCGGCGCCGGGGCCCGGATGCGCGGCCTCAGTAACTGCGCCGCATGACCAGCGCGTCCACCCTCTGCGCGCCGCGGCCGTAGTAGCCGTAGCGCCGGCCCACCAGCGCCCAGCCGGCACGCAGGTAGAGCGCGCGGGCAGGCGCGTTGGCTTCGGAGACCTCGAGGAAGGCCTCCTCGGCCCTGTCGGCCAGGGCGCGGGCGTCGAAGGCCGTCAGCAGGCGCAGGGCCAGCCCCTGCCGCCGCCGCTCCGGCACCACGGCGAGGGTGATCAGCTCGGCCTCGCCGCCCGCCACCCGGCCGAGCGCGAAGCCCCCCGGCACGCTCACCTGCCAGGCCCCGAGTGACAGCACATCGGCGAATTCCGCAGCGCTCCACGGGCGCGGGTGCGCGTCGAAACACTGCGCGTGCAGGAGCGCCATCGCCTCGGGGGTCATGGGAGGGCTGTCCGTCCGGGTCACGGCGCGCACCGCGCATCGGGCGCCGGGCGCGGGTCACGAAGCGCGGTCACGGCAGGATCACCGGCGGCTGCTCGGAGGGCAGCGCGGCATCAGCGGCGCGCAGGTAGAGCGGCGCCGGGCGCGGCCCGGGCGTGGCAAGGCGGCTCAGCGCGATCCGGGCCAGCGCCACTGGATCGGGCGCATCGCCCTGCCCCGCCGCACGCGCGCCCAGCCGGGCGGCGAGCGGCTCCGCCTCCGCGCCCACGATCGTGAGCCCGTCCGGCCAGGTTTCGGCGGCAAGCGTGTCGGCATCGGTCATCCGGGGCGCTTCGGCCGCGCCGGCGCCGAAGAGCTGCGCGTAGAACCGGCCCTGCCGCGCGTCGACCAGTGCGAGCACCGGCCCGTCATGGCCCGCGGCCAGCGCCTCCAGCCGGCTCACGCCGATGGCCGGCCGGCCCAGCGACAGCGCCAGCCCGCGCGCGGTGGCCACGGAGATCCGCACCCCGGTGAAGTTTCCGGGCCCGGTGCACACGCCGATGCCGGCCAGGTCCGCCCAGCGGGCACCGCCCTCGGCCAGCACCTCCTCCAGCAGCGGCACCAGGCGCTCGGCCTGGCCGCGGGCCATGGGCTCGGTGCGGCTGGCCGCCACACGCTCACCGCAAAGCAAAGCGGCCGCGCAATGCGCGGCCGATGTGTCGAAGGCCAGAAGCAGTGGTTCAGGCGGCAACGGGCCGCACCTCGGTCACTTCCGGGATGTAGTGGCGCAGCAGGTTCTCGATGCCCATTTTCAGGGTCATGGTCGAGGACGGGCAGCCGGCGCAGGCGCCCTGCATGTGCAGGTAGACCACGCCGCGCTCGAAGCCGTGGAAGGTGATGTCGCCACCGTCCTGCGCCACGGCCGGGCGCACGCGGGTGTCGAGCAGTTCCTTGATCTGGCTGACGATCGCGCCGTCCGGCCCGTCATGCTCGGCATGGCCGGAGGCGGAGTTGTCGCCCTCGATCGCGGGCGCGCCGGACTGGAAGTGCTCCATGATCGCGCCGAGGATGGCCGGCTTGATATGGGCCCAGTCCACGAGGTCGGACTTGGTGACGGTGACGAAATCCTGGCCGAGGAACACTCCGGACACGCCTTCGACATCGAAGATGCGCCGGGCAAGCGGCGAGGTGGCCGCTGCGTCCGAGCTGGGGAAATCGGCCGTGCCGGCCTGCATGACGGTCTCGCCGGGCAGGAACTTCAGCGTGGCCGGGTTCGGGGTGGATTCGGTCTGGATGAACATGAGTCGAGCCTCCGGTTTCGAGCCGTAATGTGAGCCTTCGGAGGCCGGAAATCAAGAATGATTCCAAACTGGCGAAATCTGTCCGGGCCGCGGCCCCGCCGCAACCGCCGGCCGGAGGGGGCTCAGGCCACGAGGCGGAAGGCCTCCGGGTAATGCACCCGGCCGTGTTCGCGCCCCGTGAGCACGCCCTCGGGGTCGAACGCCATGAAGGCCCGGCCCGCCCAGGGGAAGGGCGAGATCAGCGGCCTCGTCGCCTCCCAGGAGAAGCCGAAGCGCGAATACCACTCCGGCGCGCCCAGCACGAGCACCGGGCCCGCGGCCGCCGCCAGACCGGCGCGCACCAGCGCCGCGCCGACGCCCCGGCGCTGGTGATCCGGCGAGACGGAGACCGGGGCCAGCGCCTGCGCCGCAAGCTCCGCCTCGGCGAAGACCAGCCGCAGCGGGCTGAACATCACGTGGCCGCAGAGCGTGCCCGTGTCCGTCTCGGCCACCAGCGCCTGCGAGACCTCGCCGCTGCCGCGCAGGGCCGCGACCAGCGCCGCCTCCCCCGGTCGCCCGAACGCCGCCGCGACAAGGGCCGCCACGGCGGCGGTGTCGCGGGGCTCTTCGGGGCGGATCCGGGGGGTCATGTCAGCGGCTCCTCACCATTCCGACGATCTCGTAGGTCTTCGCGAGGATCGGCTCCGCGATCTCCGCAGCCTGGTCGGCGCCGCGCCCGAGGATCCGGTCGATCTCGGCCACGTCGCCCATCAGCTCGCGCATCTTCGCCGAGATCGGGGAAATGGAGGCGACGGTGAGATCCGCCAGCGCCGGCTTGAACTCGGAGAACGCCTTTCCGCCATGCTCGGCCAGCACCGCCTCGGGGCTGAGGCCGGAGAGCGCGGCGTAGATGTTCACCAGGTTGCGGGCCTCGGCGCGGCCCTCCAGACCGTCCATCTCCGAGGGCAGCGGCTCGGGGTCCGTCCGGGCCTTGCGTATCTTCTGGGAGATGGCGTCGGCATCGTCGGTGAGGTTGATGCGGCTCATGTCCGAGGGGTCGGATTTCGACATCTTCTTGGTGCCGTCGCGCAGCGAC
This sequence comes from Paroceanicella profunda, assembly GCF_005887635.2. Classification (GTDB taxonomy): domain Bacteria; phylum Pseudomonadota; class Alphaproteobacteria; order Rhodobacterales; family Rhodobacteraceae; genus Paroceanicella; species Paroceanicella profunda. The sequence goes on from NZ_CP040818.1 coordinate 4,017,291, forward strand.
ATCACCCGCGTGGCGGTGCCCTCGATCACCGGCTCGGGCATGGGGAAGAAATCCGGCACGCCGTAATCGTTGTTGAACTTGGCGGCGATGTCGCGGGTGAGCTCGACATGCTGCTTCTGGTCCTCGCCCACCGGCACGTGGGTGGCGTGGTAGAGCAGGATGTCGGCGGCCATCAGGTTCGGGTAGACGTAGAGCCCGGTGGAGACGCGCTCGCGGTCCTTGCCGGCCTTGTCCTTGAACTGGGTCATGCGGTTGAGCCAGCCGAGGCGGGCGACGCAGTTGAAGATCCAGGCGAGCTGCGCGTGCTGGGGCACCTGGGACTGGTTGAACAGGATGGAGCGCGCGGGGTCGAGCCCGCAGGCAAGGAAGGCGGCGGCCAGTTCGCGCGTGGCGCGGCGCAGCTGTTCGGGGTCCTGCCAGACGGTGATCGCGTGGAGGTCGACGACGCAGTAGATCGTCTGCCAGTCCTGGTCCTGCATCTCGACGAAGCGCTTCACCGCGCCGAGGTAATTGCCGAGGGTGAGGTTTCCGGTGGGCTGGACACCGGAGAAGATACGCCGCGTGTGGACCGCTTGCGTCATGTCGGGACACTCCTGAGATCAGTTGGAGCGCGGTTATCGCGCGCGGAGGGTCGGCTGGTCAACCGTTCGCGCGGCGGAACCGCCCTCCCGGGGAGAGGCGCCGGACGTCTGGCCCCGGCGGAGAGGGGCGACCCCGCCTGCGGCCCGACGCGGCGCGAGCATCCCCTGCCCCGGCGCGGCCTGACGATCTTGTGCCCCCGCCCGCGCGTCGGCCACCTTGTGCCCGGGCGCGAAGCGACTACGTTGCCACCCCATGAGCATTGACCCCGACAGCCCCCCGCCGCGCCGCCCGCTGCCGCCGCGCCCCGCCTCCGGACGCCCCGCCGTCGGCCCCGGCTCCGTGCCCGGGCCCATCTGGCTGCTGGTGGGGATCTGCGCGGCCATAGAACTGGCGCTCACCGCCGCCGACAACGGGCTGATCGGCGCGCCGGACTGGCGGCAATGGGCGGTGGCCTACGGCGGGTTCCACACGCCGCTGATCAGCGGCAGCTGGGCGCCGCTGTTCGAGGGGCAGCGCTGGACGATGTTCCTCACCCATGCCTTCCTGCACGGCGACCTGATGCACATGGTGATGAACATGGTCGTGGTCCTCGCGCTCGGGAAGCTGCTCTCGGGCATCATCGGGCCGTGGCGCACGGTGGCGACCTTCCTGGTCACCGCGGTGGGCGGCGGGGCGGTCTTCGCGCTGCTCAACACCTCCGGCGCGCCGATGGTGGGCGCCTCCGGAGCCGCCTTCGGCTTCATCGGGGTGTGGAAATACGCCGAGTGGTACGGCCGCCGGCAGGCCGGCGCGCCCCTGCAGCCGCTGCTGGCATCGCTGGGCGCGCTGGTGATCGCCAACGTGGCGATCTGGTTCTACCTCGAGGGGCTGCTGGCCTGGGAGGCGCATCTGGGCGGCTTCGTCACCGGCTGGGCCATGGGCTGGATGTGGCGCATCACCGCCCCCGACGCAGGGCGCCCCGCAGCTCCGCCCGCGTGACGGCCCCGGTGAGCGCGCAGGCCGCCGCGTAGGCGCCCATGCCTGCCAGCACCAGCCCGGCCAGCGCGGGGTAGCGCAGCGCAGGGTCCGCCAGTGCCGGGCCCAGCGCCCCGGCCAGCCCCAGCAGCACCGCGGCCATCACCAGCGCCGCGAGCAGCAGCCGCGGCAGGCGCCGCCGCAGCGTGGCATCCGGCGTGGCGGCGTCGCCATAGGCGCGCGCGCCGTTCCACAGCAGGGCCATGTTCACCCAGCCCGCCGCCGTGGTGGCCACCGCGGCGGAGAGGTAGCCGATGACCGGCGCCAGCCCGATGGCCACCGCCGCGTTCACCGCCATGGCCACCAGCGCGAAGCGGAACGGGGCGCGGGTGTCCTCCCGGGCGAAGAACACCGGCGAGAGCACCTTCTGCATCACGAAGGCGGGCAGCCCGGCACCGTAGATCGCCACGGCCAGCGCGGTGGCGCGCGCGTCGGCGGCCGTGAAGGCGCCGCGCTCGAACAGCACCGAGACGATGGCGGAGGGCACCACCATCAGCGCCAGCGCCGCCGGCAGGGTGAGCGCGAGGGAGAACGCGGTGGAGCGGTTCACCGCCTCGCGGGCCTGGACCATGTCACCGGCCTGCAGCCGGCGCGACAGTTCGGGCAGCAGCACGATGCCGATCGCCACCCCCACCACGCCCAGCGGCAGCTGGTAGAGCCGGTCCGCGTAGTAGAGCCAGGCCACCGCGCCGTCGAAGAACGAGGCCACCTGCCGGCCCACCAGCAGGTTCACCTGCACCACACCGCCAGCCAGCGCCGCGGGCACCGCCACGCGCGCCAGGCGCCGCATCTGCGGCGTGAGGCGTGGCAGGCGGGGGCGCAGCGCAAAGCCCGCCCGGCGTGCGCAGGCCAGCAGCATCCCCATCTGCGCCACCCCCGCCAGCAGCACCAGCCAGGTGATCCAGTCCTGCGCCGCCGCGCCCAGGGCCGTGGCCAGGCCGAGGCCGGCGACGAGGATCACGTTCAGCAGCACCGGCGCGGCCGCCGCGGCCACGAAGCGGCCCACCGCGTTCAGCATGCCCGAGAACAGCGCCGCCAGCGAGATCAGCAGGATGTAGGGAAACATGATCCGCGCCATGTCCACGGTGAGGGCGTATTTCGCCGGCGCGTCGCCGAAGCCGCCGGCCATGGCCAGCACCAGCCAGGGCATGCCGGCCGTCGCCGCCAGCGTCAGCAGCACCAGCAGCGTGGCGAGCAACGCCATCGCCTCCTCGGCGAAGCCGTTCGCGTCCTCCCCCGCCTCCACCCGGCGGGCGAACATCGGCACGAAGGCCATGTTGAACGCGCCCTCGGCGAAGAAGCGCCGGAACATGTTGGGCAGCGCGAAGGCGATGACGAAGGCCTGGGCCGCCGGCCCCGCCCCCAGCGCCGCGGCAATGGCGATGTCGCGCACGAAGCCCAGCAGGCGGCTGGCCATGGTCCAGCCCCCCACCGTGAGAAAGGCGCGGACCAGCCGGATCGGCCGTGGCGTCATGCAGAGCTTCCGTTGCCTTCGATCGCGGCGCGCAGGCGCGCTTCGATGCTGCGGCGCTTCGGCTCGGAGTGGAGCTTCAGGCCGAAAAGGTCCTTCACGTAGAACACGTCCACCGCCTGTTCGCCGTAGGTGGCCACCACCGCGGAGGCGATGGAGATGCCCAGGCCCGACAGGATCCGCGTGAGGTCGTAGAGCAGGCCCGGGCGGTCCCGCGCGCTCACCTCGATGATGGTGTAGATCTCCGAGCCGTCATTGTCGAAGATCACCTGCGTGGGCACGGTGAAGTCCTTCACGCGGCGCTTCACCTTGTCCTTCACCTTGAATTCCTCGCCGGCGATCACCTCGCCCTTGAGCGTGCGCTCCACCGAGCGGCGCAAGCGGTCCAGCCGGGATTTCTCGTAGGGCTTGCCCTGGTTGTCCTGCACCCAGAAGGCGGAGGTGACATAGCCGTCCGTGGTGGTGAAGCAGCGCGCGTCCACCACGTTCGCCCCGGCGAGCGCCAGCGCACCGGCGATGCGCGAGAAGATGCCCGGGTGGTCCTCCATGTAGAAGGCCACCTTGGTCGCGTCGCGCTCCGGGTCGGGGATGACCTGGGAGTAGATCTCGTCGGGCAGGATGTCCTCGTCCATCAGCGCGAAGAGAAGCTGTGTCTCGGTGTCGAAGCCCAGCCAGTAGGAGGGATAGTGGCGCTCCAGCTCCTCCTCCACCGCTTCCGGGCCGGTGTGCTTCGAGTACTCGGCCACCAGCGCGGCCTTGGCCTCGGCCACCCGGTCCCGCCGGCTCAGCGGGTCGGCGTCACCGGTGATGTAGGCGCGGGTGGCGTCGTAGAGCTGGCGCAGCAGCTGGCCCTTCCAGTTGTTCCAGGTGCCCGGCCCCACCGCCATGATGTCGCACACGGTGAGCACGTAGAGCTTGCGCAGCCGCTCCGGCGTCTGGACGATGCGGGCGAAGTCCTGCACCGTCCGCGGGTCCGAGATGTCGCGCCGCTGGGCGACGTCGGACATCAGCAGGTGGTGGCGCACCAGCCATTCCACCGATTCCGTGGTGACCGCGTCGCAGCCCAGCCGCGGGCAGACCACCCGGGCGATCGCGGCGCCCACTTCGGAATGGTCTCCCGGGCGGCCCTTGCCGATGTCGTGCAGCAGCAGGGCGAGGTAGATCACCTCGCGCTCCAGCCCCTGGCGCATGATGTCCGAGGCCAGCGGCACCTCCACCTTCATCTCGCCGCGCTCGATGCGCGACAGGAAGGACACCGCCTGGATGGTGTGTTCGTCCACCGTGTAGTGGTGGTACATGTTGAACTGCATCAGCGCCACGATATGCCCGAACTCGGGCATGAAGGCGCCCAGCGCCCCGGTCTCGTTCAGCCGGCGCAGGGCGCGTTCAGGGTTGTTGGTGTTCAGCAGCAGGTCGAGGAAGATCTCGTTGGCCTCCGGCGTCTCGCGCAGGGTCTCGATGCCGTCGAGATTGTTGGCGAGCGCGCGGAAGGCGGCCGGGTGGATCAGCATGCCCACGTTGAGCGACACCTGGAAGATGCGCAGCATCAGGATGGGTTCCGCGGCGATGTCGATGCCCTCGGCGAAGTCCACCCGCCCGTCGCGCTCGCGGAATTCCTCCGGCAGCACGTTGCGCCCGAAGCCGAAGGCGCGGCGCAGGCGCGGGCCCAGCGGCGGGCGGCTCTTCACGTGCTGGGCCTCGAGCATGGCGCAGAAGATGCGGGTGAGCTCGCCCACCTGCAGCGCGTGGGTGAAGTAGACCTGCATGAAGTTCTCGACCGCCCGGCGGCCCAGCGTGTCGGTGAAGCCCAGGCGCTCGGCAATCTCCACCTGCATGTCGAAGGTGAGCTGCTCCACCGCGCGGCCCGAGATCAGGTGCAGGTGGCAGCGCACGGTCCACAGGAAGCCCTCGGCCTCGTTGAAGGTGGCCACCTCGTCCTCGGCGAAGACGCCCTTCTCCACCAGTTCCTCCGGCGTGTCGGCGTGGTAGAGGTATTTCGCGATCCAGTAGAGGGTCTGCAGGTCGCGCAGGCCGCCCTTGCCCTCCTTCACGTTGGGCTCCACCAGGTAGCGCGAGCCGCCCTGGCGGCGGTGGCGCTCACCGCGCTCGCCGAGCTTGGCCTCCACGAAGTCCGGCCCGGTGCGGCTGAAGAGTTCCTTCCACAGCCGGTCGTCCAGCGTGTCGGCAAGCGTGCGGTCGCCCATCAGGAAGCGCTGTTCGAGCAGCGCGGTGCGGATGGTGATGTCCTCGCGCCCCAGCCGCAGGCAATCGTCGACCGTGCGCACGGAATGGCCGATCTTCAGCTTCAGGTCCCACAGGATGTAGAGCACGCTCTCGATCACGCTCTCGCCCCAGGGGGTCTGCTTGTAGGGGGTGAGGAACAGCAGGTCGACGTCGGAGAAGGGCGCCATCTCGGCGCGGCCGTAGCCGCCCACCGCCAGCACCGCCATGCGTTCGCAGGCGGTGGGGTTGGGCAGCGGATGCAGGCGTTCCTGCACGGTGGAGATGGTGAGGGAGACGATGCGGTCCGCCACCCAGGCGTAGGAGCTGGCGGCCTCGGGCCCGGCGAAGGGCCGGGCCTCCAGCGCGGCGGCGATGGCCGCGTGCGCCTCCTCCTTCGCCGCGCGCAGGAGCGCCACGCAGGCGGAGCGCGCTTCCGCCGCGCCGGGGGTGCCCGCCGCGGCCTCGATGGCCCGCGCGAGGGCCGGCATGTCGATGATCTCCCCCGCGGGGAGGATCAGCGGCAGTCCGTCCGCCGCGTGGTCAGCTTCCGAAGGCACCGAAGCTGCGCGGCGCCGGGTCGATAACGCGGAATCCATTCTCATCCACCTCCATCACAGCGAGAGCGCGGTCGATCATCCCGTCGCTCCTGAGGCGGAATACGCCCGTCACTCCGATGAACCCGTTCGGATCGGTGATCTTCTCGGCCGAGAAGGCGTTCGGGTCCTGCGCCGCGCGGGCATCGCGGATCAGCGTGCCGACGGCGGCGATGCCGTCATAGGCGAGGCTGGTCACCGGGCTCGGCGGCGCACCGTAGAGTGACTGATAACGTGTTGCGAAGGTGTTGAACAGGTCCGGATCCGGCGCCACGAACCAGCCGCCCTTCAGCGAGGCCTCCCGCGCGGTGGAGGGGGAGTTCCACTGGCCCAGGCCGACGAATTTCGTCTCCTGCGGGTTCACCCCGTAGAAGGCGAGGAAGGCGGCGAGCGAGGCGAGCCCCTGTCCGCCGTCCGGCAACACCAGCGTGTCCGCCGTCATGCCCCCGGCGAAGACCTTCGCCTGGTCCTGGATGCCGCGGAAGCTGCGCGGGTAGGAGGAAGACTGCACGAGCTGCAGGTTGTGCCGGCCGGCCGCGGCGCGCACCGCGGTGGCCGCTGCCTGCCCGGTGGGGGTGTCGGGGCTGAAGACGGAGACGGAGCGGCGCCCGGTGCTGCTCACGTAGGAGAGCATGCGGTCGGCCTCGGTGTCCGCGGTCTGGCCGAGCAGCCAGACATTGCCGCCCGCCACCGAGGGCGTGGTGGAGAAGGTGAGCACCTTCAGCCCGGCGCGTGCCGCCACCGGCCCGACCGCCTGCGCGGAGGCGCCGAACAGCGGGCCCACGATGACACTTGCGCCCTCCGACACCGCGCGCTCCGCGGCGGAGCGGGCGCGGGTGGCGTCACCCCCGGTCTCGTAGACGCGCAGGTCGATGGGCGTGCCGGAGAGGTCGGCCTTCGCCATCTGCGCCGCGTTCACCAGCCCTTGGCCGATGGCATTGCGCTCCGGGTCGGCGGAGCCGGTGGGCACCAGCAGCGCGACCGTCACCGGGCCGGACATCGGGATCGCGCCCTCGCCCGCCGCGACGGCGGGGCCGTAGCCGCCCCCCGGAGCCGCGGTGCTGCGCGTCGCCGGGCGCTGGGACCCGCAGGCCGCCACACCCGCCACGAGCAACGCGCACAGTCCGGGTTTCACGAAACGGGCGATCTGGCCCCTGAGGTTCGTCATGTTTTCTCTCTTCTGCTCTGTCCGCGCGCAAGGGTTTGTGTGAAAAGCGGAAGACAAACTAGGGCGAAGCCCACCGCAAGACAACGACAGGACTGAAAGATGACTGCTTCCGAAGGCTCCCCGCCTCCCGCCACCCGCTTTCCGGGGCCGGACGGCGGCCGGCTGCCGCCGGGCCTCTACCTCGTTGCCACTCCGATCGGCACCGCCGACGACATCACGCTGCGCGCCCTCGACATCCTCGCCCGCGCCGACCTGCTCGCCGCCGAGGACACGCGCCGCGCCCGCCACCTGATGGACATCCACGGCATCCCCCTCGCCGGGCGCCGAGTGATCCCCTACCATGACCACAACGGCCCCGAGCAGCGCCCGCACATCATGGCCCGGCTCGCGGAGGGCGCGTCCGTCGCCTATGTCTCCGACGCGGGCACGCCGCTGATCGCCGACCCGGGTTACCGGCTGGCCGGGGACGCGATCGCCGCCGGCCACGAGGTGATCGCGGCGCCGGGCGCCTCCGCGGTGCTCGTGGCACTCACCCTCGCCGGGCTGCCGACGGACCGGTTCCTCTTCGGCGGCTTCCCCCCGGTGAAGGAGGCGGCCCGCATCCGCTTCCTCACCGAATTCGCCCGGGTGCCCGCCACGCTGGTGTTCTACGAATCCCCGCGCCGGAGCGCGGCGACCCTCGCGGCGATGGCGGATGTCTTCGGCGCCGACCGCCCCGCCGCCTTCTGCCGCGAGCTCACGAAGAAATTCGAGGAGGTGCGCCGCGCCCCGCTCGGGGACCTCGCCGCCGCGATCGCCGAAGGCCCGGACCCGCGCGGCGAGGTGGTGCTGGTGGTGGGCCCGCCCCTGCCCCGCCCCACCGGACCGGAGGAGCTCGATGCCGCCCTGCGCGAGGCGCTCGAGGACATGTCGGTGAAGGATGCCGCGCGCAGCGTGGCCGAGGCGACCGGGCTGCCGCGCCGCGATGTCTACGCCCGCGCCCTCGCGCTCTCGGGAAAATAGCCGCGTCGGGGCGGCCGGTTACGAATGCTTAGCGAATTCCGCCCAGGCTGTGCTTCGGGCCCATCCGTCGGCGCCCGCGCGGCCCCGTGGAGGACCCGATGCTCGACATGCTGACCCCTGACGCGCGCGGCGCATGCCCCGGATACGGGGAGGAGCGGGGTGCTCCGGCAGGCCGGCCCGTGCCGCGGGCCGTGCCGGCGGGAGCCGCCTGTCGGGAGGCCGCACGCCGGCGCGGCACCGCCGGGCGCGAAGCCGGGATCGCTGCCGAGGAGATTGCCGAGCGCCTCTACGCGCGTCGGCACGCCCGGGTGCTGGCACGCCGCTGGACCTGCCGGGAAGGCGAACTGGACCTCGTCTGCCGGGACGGCGCCGAACTGGTGTTCGTGGAAGTCCGCCAGCGCCGCAGCCGCGGGGAGGCCGGAGCCTCGGTGTCTCGGGCGAAATGGCGGAGGTTGGAGCGCGCGGCGTTTCGTTATATGATCTCGGAAAATATCGGCATCGACACCTTCATGCGCTTCGACCTCGTCCTCGTGGACCGGGCGGGGGGAGCGGAAATCGTCGAGAATGCCGGGCAGGACAACGAGCAGTAACGAGTGACAGATGCGCAACATCCTGATCCTGGCCGCAGGCCTGGGGCTGAGCGGCTGCACGGCAAATCCGGTCGCATCCGTGATGCTGCCCACGCTCGGCGTGACCTCGCTGCAGAAGCGTGACACGGTCGACGCGCTGCTCGACACCCAGACGCAGGTGCGGATCAATGTCTCGCTCCTCGGGGTGAGCGAGCCGATGTTCACGGCGCTGTCCACGGAGGTCTACGAGGGCCAGGTGCTGGTGACCGGCACGCTGCCCACGCCTGAGGACCGTGCGGAGGCGATCCGCATCATCTGGACGGTGCCGACGGTGCGCAAGGTGATCGATGCCATCGAGGTCGGCGCGGGCGAGGACCCGGGCGCCTATCTCGACGACATGCGCATCACCGCGGAGCTGCGCGGGCGCCTGCTCACCGACGGCGAGGTGCGTTCGCTCAATTTCAACATTGAAACCGTGCGCGGGACCGTCCATCTGATGGGGCTGGCACAGGACGACCGCGAGCTGGAGCGCGTGGTCTACCATGCCGCCCGCGTGCCGGGGGTGGTACGCGTGGTCAGCCATGTCTATCTCTACGACGATCCGCTGCGGCGGCGCGCGGGAGAACCGGGCTCGTCCTGAGACCGGCAGAGGGGAGTAACTTGCACATGGGCCTGAAGGTCGCCATGCAGATGGACCCGATCGGGCCCATCGACATCAACGCGGACAGCACGTTCCGCATCATGCTCGAGGCGCAGGCCCGCGGGCATGAGCTGTTCTACTACACGCCCGACCGCCTGCAGTGGCGCGAGGGCCGGGTGCTGGCCACCGGCTGGCCCGTGGAGGTGCGCCGCGAGAAGGGCAACCACTACACCCTGGGCGAACAGGTCACCGTCGACCTCGCGCAGTGGGACGTGGTCTGGCTGCGCCAGGACCCGCCCTTCGACATGGCCTACATCACCAACACCCACCTGCTGGACTTCCTCAAGCCCACGACGCTGGTGGTCAACGACCCGTTCTGGGTGCGCAACTTCCCCGAGAAGCTGCTGGTGCTCACCTTCCCCGAGCTCACCCCGCCCACCTGCATCGCCCGCGATCTCGGCGCCCTGCGCGCCTTCCGCGAGGAGCATGGCGACATCATCCTCAAGCCGCTCTACGGCAACGGCGGCGCCGGCATCTTCAAGCTCGGGCGGGACGACCGCAACCTCGCCTCGCTGCACGAGCTGTTCTCCGGCTTCTCGCGCGAGCCGCTGATCGCGCAGAAATACCTGCCTGACGTGGCCAAGGGCGACAAGCGGGTGATTCTCGTCGATGGCGAGGTGATCGGTGCGATCAACCGCGTGCCGCAGCCGGGCGAGACCCGCTCGAACATGCATGTCGGCGGCCGGGCCGAGAAGGTCGCCGTCACGGAGCGCGACCGTGAGATCGGCGCCGCCATCGGGCCGCTCCTGAAGGAGAAGGGCCAGATCTTCGTGGGCATCGACGTCATCGGCGGCATGCTCACCGAGATCAACGTCACCTCCCCCACCGGCATCCAGGAGCTGGAGCGGTTCGACGGCATCAACGCCGCCGCGGCGATGTGGGAAGCGATCGAGGCCCGCCGGGCCTGACCGCACCCCGGGCCCCGGGCGCGGGCCCTGCCGGATCGGCGGTACCCCGGGCCATGGCGTCCCGGGGGCCGCAGACGCGAAGGCCGGCGCTGCCGGCCGGGCCGGAGCATAATGGAGGTCCGCGCGCCATGAGCCTTCGCCTCACGCTGTTCAATTTCATCCTGCGCGCCATCGAGAAGCCCTATCTCGCGCGCGCCACCGATGTCGGGGCCCTGCGCCGCCAGTTCGACCGGGCCGCCGAGCGCTGGTTCATTCACCCCGAAGGGGCGCGCTACCGGCCCTACCGGCTGGGCGGCGTGCGGGTTCTGGAGGCCTCGCAGGGCCGGGTGGACCGGCACAAGGTGCTGATCTGGCTGCATGGCGGCGGCTTCTTCCAGGGCAGCCCGGAGACCCACCGCCACCTCGGCGCCGCCCTCTCCGCGCGCACCGGGGCGCGGGTGATCCTGCCGCGGTACCGCCTCACCCCCGAGCACGCCTATCCGGCCGCGCTGGAGGATGCGCGGGCCTGCTACACCGCCCTGCTCGACGCGGGCTACGACCCCGCCTGCATCGCCCTGGGCGGCGACAGCGCCGGCGGCGGCCTCGCCTTCTCGCTCCTGCTCGACGCCCAGCAGCGCGGCCTGCCGACGCCGGCCTGCCTGGTGGCCTTCTCGCCCTGGACGGACCACACCCTCTCGGGCTCCAGCCTACGCCGCAACGCCCGCCGCGACGTGATGCTGCCCGTCACTCGGCTGGCGGAGGTGCGCGATTCCTACGTCGGGAGCGCCGACGCGCGGGACCCGCTGGTCTCCCCCGCCTTCGCCCGGTTCACCGCCCCTCCGCCGGCCCTGATCCAGGCCAGCCGCGTGGAGATCCTGGAGGAGGACGCCGCCTCCATCGGCGCCCGGCTGCATGACGCGGGCGGGCTGGTGCGCCTGCAGTTCTGGCGCCGGACCTTCCATGTCTGGCAGCTGATGCAGGGCCGGCTGTCGGAGGCGGACGAGGCGCTCGACCAGGTCGGCGCCTTCCTTGCCCTCCACCTCGGCCCGACGGAACCGGACAGCCACTGACCCGCCGCGCCCGCACGCAGGCCGGTGAGACTTCGCGCTCCCCCGGGAGGAGAGGCCGTCCGCCGACGCCCCGAGGCGACGCCGCTCCGGACGGCGCGCCCCTCCCCGGCATCGGCCGGTCGGGCGAGCCTGACAGGGTGACGCTACGGCTCCGGCGCCCCTCCCGGACGCACCCGCGCCAGCGGCCGCACGGGCCTCTTGCACCCGGTGGCCCGCAGCCGCCGCGGCACGGATCACGGGCCCGCGACAGCCCCTTCCCGACCACGACGCCGCTTGACAGGATGGCCCCGGGCATGATTACTTAACATGTAATTTGTTATGAAGGACAACGATCCTTCGAGGGAGGAAATGACCATGAACTGCTTGACGCGAGTGACCCTCGCGGCCGCGCTGAGCCTGTCGGCTCTCGGCGCTCAGGCCGCGGAAGTGGAGTGGCGGCTGTCGCACTGGCTGCCGGCCACGCACCCCATCCAGCCGCAGGGCATCGAACCCTGGGCCGAATCGATCAAGGAAGCCTCGGGCGGGCGTATCAATATCACGATCTTCCCGGCCCAGCAGCTTGGCGCGGCGCCCGACCATTACGACATGGCCCGTGACGGCATCGCCGACGTGACCTACGTGAACCCCGGCTATCAGGCCGGCCGCTTCCCGATCGCCTCGCTGATCGAGATCCCCTTCCAGGTGACCAACGCCACCGACGGCGCCGCGGCCATGCACGAGTGGTACGCGCAATACGCCGAGAAGGAGATGCCGGACGTCAAGGTGTGCATGATGAACCCGCACGACCCCGGCGCCTTCCACTCCAAGACCCCGATCCACGTGCCGGCAGACGTGAGCGGCATGAACGTGCGCCCCGCGAACGCCACCATCGCGCGCTTCGTGAGCCTGCTCGGCGGCTCCTCGGTGCAGGTCTCCGCGCCGGAGGCCCGCGAGGCGCTCTCCAAGGGCGTGGCCGACGCGATGACCTTCCCGTGGAACTCCGTCTACCTGTTCGGCATCGACCAGATCCTGCACCAGCACTTGGACATGCCCTTCTACGCCTCGCTGCAGACCCTGCTGATCAGCAAGGCGAGCTATGAGGCCCTGCCGGACGACCTGAAGACGGTGATCGACGATCACTGCACCCCGGAATGGTCGAAGACATTCTCCACCGGCTGGGCCGACTGGGAGGCCGCCGGCCGCCAGAAGATGATCGACAGCCCGGACCACACGCTCTACGAGCCGACGGACGACGAGATCGCCCTGTGGCGCGAGGCCGCCGCCCCGCTGCTCGACAGCTGGAAGAAGGATGTCACCGCGAAGGGCTATGACGCCGACGCGATCTACCAGAGCTACATGGACACGCTGGAAAAATACGGTGTGAAGTACTGAGCCGCCGCCGGGGCGGCCCGACGCGGCCGCCCCGACCGTCCCTTCCTGCTGCTTGCCCGGGACCTGTCACGTGACCAGAATTGCCCGCTTCCTCGATGCCGCCTCACGGGCGATCGAGGTGCTCGCCGGCCTGATGCTCGCCGCGCTCACGGTGGTGATCGTGGCCTCCGCCATCGGCCGTTACGGCTTCTCCACCCCGATCCCCGACGCGTTCGACTACTCGCGCCTGCTCATCGGCGCCGCCATCACCTGGGGGCTCGCCTCCGTGGGCTTCCGCGGTTCACACATCAAGGTGGACCTCTTCGCGCTGATGATGCCGCCGCGCGCGCGCCGCTGGGTGGATGTCTTCGCCTGGTGCGTGCTGCTGTTCTTCACCGTTCTGCTGTGCTGGAAGATGTTCGGCCGGGTGGAGACCACCATGATGAACGGCGAAGGCACCTCGGACCTGCGCATGCCGGTCTGGCCGGTGATGCTGCTCATCTGGTCCGGCGTGGCCGCGGCCATCCTCACCACCACTGCCAAGATCGTGCTCATGGCGATGGGCTACGGCAGCCTCGAGGAGCACGAGAGCATCGACGACGCCGCTGAAGGGGCTTCCCATGAGTGAATCCGATTTCGTCGCCCTGGGTGGCTTCGTGGCGCTGTTCGCGCTGATGGCCCTGCGCGTGCCCATCGGCATCGCGATGGGGCTGGTGGGCGTGGGCGGTTTCGGCGCCATCGTAGGCTGGAAGCCGGCGCTGGCGCAGCTTGCCTCCTCGCCGATCCGCACCATCACCGACTACAATCTCAGCCTGATCCCCTTCTTCATCCTGATGGGCGTGCTGGCGACGAACTCGGGCATGTCGCGCGAGCTGTTCCGCTCCGGCCATGCCTGGCTGAAGCCGTTTCGCGGCGGGCTGGCGCTCTCCACCATCACCGCCTGCGCGGGCTTCGCGGCGATCTGCGGCTCCTCCGTGGCCACGGCCGCGACGATGACCAAGATCGCCCTGCCCGAGATGCGCCGCTTCGGCTATCCGGACAATGTCGCCACCGGCGTGGTGGCGGCGGGGGGCACGCTGGGCATCCTCATCCCGCCCTCGGTGGTGCTGGCGGTCTACGGCTACATCACCGAGACGGACGTGGGCCAGCTCTTCATCGCCGGCGTGGTGCCGGGGCTGCTGGCGGTGCTGATGTACATGCTCACCGTGCGCATCGCCTATGGCCGCGTGCTGCCCGGCGGCGAGAAGTTCGACCTGCGCGAGGCGCTGGTCTCGATGAAGAAGGTCTGGGCGGTGGGGCTGCTGTTCGTCTCCATCATCGGGGTGATCTACCTCGGCATCGCCACGCCCACGGAGGCGGCGGCGGTGGGCGCCCTGCTCACCGGCATCATCGGCGTGGCGCGCGGCCGGCTGGGCCGGCGCGAGATCATCGCCAGCTGCACCGAGGCGCTGCGCACCTCTGTCTCGATCTACACCATCCTGATCGGGGCGATGCTGTTCGGCTATTTCCTCGCCATCACCCAGACGCCGCAGAAGATCACCGCCTTCCTCGTCGGGCTCGACATGGGCGCCTACGGCACGCTGGCCATCATCCTGGTGTTCTTCCTGGTGATGGGCTGCATCCTGGACGCGATGGCGATGATCATCCTGCTGGTGCCGATCGTCTTTCCGGTGATCAGCCAGCTCGGCTTCGACCCGATCTGGTTCGGCATCATCATCGTGATGACGGTGGAACTGGGGCTGATCACCCCGCCGGTGGGCATGAACGTCTTCGTCATAAACACCATCGCGCGGGACGTGAGCCTGCCGACGATCTTCGGCGGGGTGCTGCCCTTCGTGATCACCGACGTGGTGCGGCTGATCCTGCTCATCCTGTTCCCGGCCATCGTGATGATGCTGCCGATGACGATGAAATAGGCCCGGCCGCAAGCCGCCCCGGGCGGGCCAGGGGGCTGCGCGGCAAGGCTTCACCGGCACACCCGCGCCGCCCGGCGCGGGCGGGGCCGGGGCGGTGGCGAGCAGGACCGGGCCGCCGCGGCCCCGGGACGGCCCGGTGCAACTGTCCCGGTGACCCGGAATGGCCCGCTCGAGGCGCGGGCATCGTCGCCGGGCCGGAGCACGGCCGGCGCACGTGGCCCCTGCGACACCCTCCAGGCCGGCGCTCCGCCACGCGGCGCGGCGCCTGCCCCGGGGCCAGCGACACCCGGTCACCGGAAAATGCCCCCGCGCCACGGCGCGGGAACGCAGCCCGGGGCACGGCCCTCTGCCGTGCCCGGCCGCGAAGGACAGACCTGCCCGGCAGGCGCATATGGGGAGAAGACGACAAATGAACATCGGTTTCATCGGACTGGGCGTGATGGGCGGCCCGATGGCGGGGCACCTGGCCGCCGCCGGGCACCGGGTGCGGGGCTTCGACCTCACCCCCGGCGCCGCCGCGGCCCGTGGGCTGGAGACGGCGGAGAGCGCGGCCGACGCCGCCCGCGACGCCGACGTGGTGTTCACCATGCTGCCGCACGGCGGGGCGGTGCGCGGCGTGGTGGAGGAGAGCCTCGCCGGGGCCATGGCCCCGGGCGCGCTGCTGGTGGACTGCTCCTCCGCCGAGCCCTGGCTGACCACCGGAACCGCGGCGCTGCTGGAGGCGCGCGGGGTGGGCATGGTCGATGCCCCGGTCTCCGGCGCGGGCTGGGGGGCGGAGGCGGGCGAGCTGGTGTTCATGTGCGGCGGCGCGGAGGCCGACATGGCCCGCATCGCGCCGCTGCTGGACGCGATGGGCCGCAAGACCTTCCATGTCGGGCCGCTGGGTGCAGGCCACGCGATGAAGACCATCAACAACGTGATCACCGCGATGGCCGTGGTCTCGACCACCGAGGCGATGCTGATCGGCAAGGCCTGGGGCCTGATCCCCTCGGTGATGGCCGACGTGCTGAACGTCTCCACCGGGCAGAGCTTCTGGACCACGGAGCGCCTGCACCAGGACGTGCTGAACCGCAAGTTCGAGGACGGGTTCAAGCTGGAACTGATGCTCAAGGACGTGCGCATCGCCAACCGGCTGGGGCGCGACCAGGGGCTGGACCTGCCGATGCTCGCGCTCGGCGAACGGCTCTGGGAACAGGCGGACCGCGACCTGGGCCCGGCCCGCGCCGTCACCGAGATGGTGCGCTGGTGCGAGACGCAGATCGGCGGCACGCTGCGCGACGACTGACGCCGGGGCGCGCCCCCGGGCCGGCGAACGGAGCGCAGCGCCGCTGCAAGCCAGTGCGATTGCGGAGCGGATGGCCGCCAGGCGCGCTGTCCGGGGCCTGCGCAGCTTGCGGGACCGGATGCGGTGGCCACACCCGGCTGTCAGCCCGCACCACGCCGGGAGGAGCCGCCCACGCGGACCTCGTGAGCGCGCCAACCCCGGGCGGCGCGCCGTCCGGACACGAGGCCATCCGGAGCCCGCCCCGGGGTGTGGACGCACCGACAGCGGGTCGGAGGGCAGACCTGTCCGACCCGTCGCCCTGAGCGGACTCCGGCAACGGCGCGCTGATCCGGGGAGAGCCGCGCCATCATCCGGAGGCGCACTGCGGGACCGGACTTGGCACGCGCGGGCGCGCGGAGCGCAGCCCGGGGCGATGTTGAGGATCGGCCCGCGGCCCTCGCGCGGCACTGGCGCTGCACTGGCGCGTGCGGACGCTCGGAGCACGGAGCAGGGAGCACGGAGCACGGAGCACGGAGCACGGAGCACGGAGCACGGTGTCAGGGACGGCGGTGTCGCCGATCAAGAGCACATCCACGAACCCGCGCGCGGGCGCAGCCCCTTCCGGAAGCCGGGCACGGGGCCGGCGGCCGCGCGCGGGCGGAGAGGGGAACGGCCTCCTCGCCGGGGCGCCGGGCGCCCCACCTCCTCGACCGCGTGCTGGCGCACGGACGGCACGTCGCCGCGGCGAGCCCCCCCCGCCGTCAGAATGCGGCGGCGACGGCGGCGCCCGCCACGGCCCCGACGACCACGCCGCCCACGGTCCAGATCCAGACCGGCACCAGGGGCTTCGCCTCGACCGGGCGCATGTCGCGGTTGGTGCGGATCAGCAGCTCCTCGGCCATCTGCGGCAGCAGCGGGCCGAAGCGCGACAGAATGCGGGCGGTGCCGGCGAGGTCGCGCAGCACGGCCTTCGGGCCGAGATTGTCGCGGATGTAGCTCTCCACCACCGGGCGGGCGACCTCCCACATGTTCATGTTGGGGTCGAGCGACCGGCCCACCCCCTCGACCACCACCATCGTGCGCTGGAGCAGGATGAGCTGGGTCTGGGTTTCCATGCCGAAGCGCTCGGTGACGTCGAAGAGATGCGCGAGCAGCCGGCCCATGGAGATGCGCGAGGAATCCTGCCCGAAGATCGGCTCGCCGATGGAGCGCAGCGCCTGGGCGAACTCGGAGACGTCGCGGTCCGCCGGCACGTAGCCGGCCTCGAAATGCACCTCCGCCACCCGGCGGTAATCCTTCTTCAGGAAGCCCATCAGGATCTCGGCATAAACCCGGCGGGTGTAGGCGTCGATCCGGCCCATGATGCCGAAATCGAGGGCGATGATCTCCCCCCCGGGGCCGACCTTCAGGTTGCCCTGATGCATGTCGCCGTGGAAGAACCCGTCGCGCAGCGCATGGTGCAGGAAGGTCTGCACCACGGAGGCGGCGAGCCCCTTCATGTCCTGCCCCTCGGCGGTGAGGGCCGGCACGTCGCCCATGGCGGTGCCGCTCACCCACTCGGTGGTGAGCACGCGGCGGGCGGAAAGCGGCCAGATCACCTCCGGCACCCGGAAGCCGGGGTCCTCGGCGGTGTTGGCGCGGAACTCGCCGGCGGCGGAGGCCTCCATGCGCAGGTCCAGCTCGCCGCGCACCACGGAGGAGAAATGCTCGATCACCGCCGTGGGCCGCAGCCGGCGCGAGGAGGGCGAGAGCAGCTCGACCATCCGCGCCGCGAAGAAGAAGGCATCCACATCGCGGCGGAAGGCGCGCTCGATGCCCGGGCGCAGGATCTTCACCGCCACGGCCCGGCCGTCGTCGCGCATCACCGCGCGGTGCACCTGGGCGATGGAGGCGGCGGCGATGGGCGGGGAGAACTCGGAGAACAGCTCCTCCACCGGGGCGCCCAGCTCGCGCAGAACCTCGGCCCGGGCCTCGGCCTCGTCGAAGGGGGGGAGCTTGTCCTGCAACACCCGCAGGTCCTGCGCCATCACCGGCCCGACCACGTCCGGCCGGGTGGAGAGCACCTGGCCGAACTTGATGTAGGCGGGCCCCAGGGCGGAGAGCGCGCGCACCACCGGCGGCAGGCTCTCGTCGCCCTTCAGGCCCAGCCAGGCGAAGGGCCGGCCGATCACCCGGGCGGCGACGCGCAGCGCCGGCGGAACGTCCAGCGTCTCGAGCGCCTCGCGCATCGCCCCGGTGCGCTCGAAGGTCGCCCCGGTCCGGATGAGCCGCCAGAGGCTCGAGACTGCCGTCACAGTTTCCACCCCGAATGCAGCGCGGCGATGCCCATGGAGAGGTTGCGGTAGCGCACCTGGCCGAAGCCCGCCTCGCGGATCAGCGTGGCGAAGCTCTCCTGGTCGGGAAAGCGGCGGATCGATTCGACGAGGTACTGGTAGCTGTCGCGGTCCCCGGTGATGGCCTGGCCCATGGCCGGGATGGCGTTGAAGGAGTAACGGTCATAGAGCCACTGCAGCCCGCTCACCGGGATCTGGCTGAACTCCAGGCACAGGAAGCGCCCGCCGGGGCGCAGCACGCGGTAGGCCTCCGACAGTGCGTCGGCGATGCGGGTGACGTTGCGGATGCCGAAGGAGATCGTGTAGGCGTCGAAGCTCGCATCCGGGAAGGGCAGTGCCATCGCGTCGCCGCACACCCAGTCAAGCTGCCCGGCCCGGCGGGTGGCCTCGGCGCGGCGACGGCCCTCCTCCAGCATGGCGGCGGTCATGTCGCAGATCACCGCCGAGCCGCCCTTGCGGTCCAGGAAGCGGAAGGCGATGTCGCCGGTGCCGCCGGCTACGTCGAGCAGGCGCATGTCCGGGCGCGGCGCCAGCCAGTCCATCATCGCGTCCTTCCAGATGCGGTGAATGCCCAGTGACATCGCGTCGTTCATCACGTCGTACCGGGAGGCGACGGAGGTGAAGACACCATGCACCCGCCCGGCCTTCTCGGCTTCGGGGACGGTCTGAAACCCGAAATGGGTGGTGTTTTCGCTGCGCTCGTTCATGCTCGGCCCCTGCCCGTTTCACGTCCCGACTCCTTATAGGGCTTCGGCGGCGAGACACAATTCCACATGCCGTCGCTCCCGGCGGCGTGATGGCACACGGCAAGGCGGACGGACGGGGCTGGCAGCCCGGGGCAGACGGGCCGGGGGCGGACGGGCCGGGGAACACGAGGCGACGGGGAGAGGATGGGACTGGCACTTCTGCTCGCGGCGCTGGGGATGGTCGGGACGCTGGCGCTGCTCGCCCTGTGGCAGGCCGGCCGGGACCGCGACGCGGCGCCCGACCCCCTGCCCGGCGGCGGCTTCGAGGCCCGGCCCTCGCGCGCCCTGCTGCCGGCCGCGGCGGCCCTGGGGGTGACGGCGGCGAGCTTCGCCATCGGGGCCCTCACCGCGCCCGACGCGGCGCGCACGGCCCTGCACGCGGGCCTTTCGCTGGTGTGCCTGCTGGGGGCCGCGGCGATGATGCGGCGCCGGCGCCTGCGCATCCGCTACGATGCCGAGGGGCTGACCCGGATCTCCCCCGGCGGAGGGCGCGAGCACTGGCCCTGGGCGGCGCTTTGCGATATCCGCATCGAGACACGCCGCCCGGCGAGCGTCCTCACCCCGGCGCGCACCACCGCCCTCGCCGCCCGCACCCTTGCCGGGCAGACGGTGAGAATCGGCGCAGCACTTCGCGGGTTCGGGCATCTCGCCGCCCATGCCACAGCCATCGCCGAACGCTCCGGCACCCGCGCGCCGGACCGCGAGATCTGACAGGATACCTCCGATGCCCGAACTTCCCGAGGTCGAAACCGTGCGCCGGGGCCTCGCGCCCGTGATGGAGGGCCGCCGCATCCTCGCCGCCGAGGCGCGCCGGCCGGACCTGCGCTGGCCGCTGCCCGAGCGGATGGCCGAGCGGCTCACCGGGCAGGTGGTGACCGCGCTGCGCCGGCGCTCGAAATACATCCTCGCGGACCTCTCCGGCGGCGAGACGCTGATCATCCACCTCGGCATGTCCGGCCGCATGCTGATCAGCACCGAGCGCATGGCACCCGGCGGGTTCCACCATGTCCACCCCGCGCCGGAGAAGCACGACCACGTGGTGCTGGAGATGGAGGGCGGCGCGCGCATCACCTTCAACGACGCCCGGCGCTTCGGCGCGATGGACCTCGCGCCCACGGCCGCGGTGGAGGCGCACAAGCTGCTCGCCGGCCTCGGCCCCGAGCCGCTGGGCAACGCCTTCGACGCGCCCTGGCTGGCCGCGCGGCTGGCCGGGCGGCGCATGCCGATGAAGGCGGCACTGCTGGACCAGCGGCTCATCGCCGGGCTGGGAAACATCTATGTCTGCGAATCGCTGTGGCGGGCAGGAGTCGCGCCGGAGCGGCCGGCCGGCTCCGTCGCCCCCGACCGGCTGGAACGACTCGTGGCCGCAATCCGCACCGTTCTGGAGGAAGCCATCGCCGCGGGCGGCTCCAGCCTGCGCGATTACCGCCAGGCGGACGGAGATCTGGGATATTTTCAGCACAGTTTCGCAGTTTATGGCCGCGAAGGGCAGCCGTGCCGCACTCCGGGTTGCATCGGGACAGTGAGCCGGATTGTACAATCCGGACGGTCGAGCTTCTTCTGCCCGACGTGCCAGATCTGAGGCAGGAGCAGCCCGAGAAATTCGTCGAACTCCCCGATGACACACCGAACATCCCCCGATGTCCGCAGGGACAGCGCAAGCAATCACACTCGACAACATGCGCTTGATCGTCCAGCCTCCCAGCCGGTAAGGACGCGCCCCGGAACATCCACAAAGGAGCCGATCTGATGGCCTATGAAACGCTGATCGTGGAGGTCGCCGACCATATCGGGCTGATCCGCCTGAACCGGCCCGAGGCGCTCAACGCCCTGAACATGCAGCTGCTCGAGGAACTGGCCGACGTGCTGGTGAGCTTCTCGACGAACGACAAGGTGCGCTGCGTCATCATCACCGGCTCCGAGAAGGCCTTCGCCGCCGGGGCGGACATCAAGGAGATGTCGGAGAAGAGCTTCACCGACATGTTCGAGGCCGATTACTTCACCGGCCCCACCGAGACGCTGCTGCGCTTCCGCAAGCCGATCATCGCCGCGGTCTCGGGCTACGCGCTCGGCGGCGGCTGCGAGCTGGCGATGATGTGCGACTTCATCATTGCCTCGGACACCGCGAAGTTCGGCCAGCCGGAGATCAACCTCGGCGTGATGGGCGGCATGGGCGGCACCCAGCGCCTCACCCGCTTCGTGGGCAAGTCCAAGGCGATGGAGATGAACCTCACCGGGCGCTTCATGGACGCGGCCGAGGCCGAGCGCTCCGGCCTCGTGAGCCGCGTGGTGCCCGCCAAGGACCTGCTGGACGACGCGAAGGCCACCGCCGCCAAGATCGCCGAGAAATCGCTGATTGCCGCCATGGCGGTGAAGGAGGCGGTGAACCGCTCCTACGAGACCACGCTGCGCGAGGGCGTGCTGTTCGAGCGCCGGGTGTTCCACAGCCTGTTCTCCAGCGAGGACCAGGCCGAGGGCATGGCTGCCTTCACCGAGAAGCGCGCGCCGCAGTTCCGCGACCGCTGACCCCCTTCGGGGGGAGGCGCGGAAAATCCCTTCAAACCGGTTGACCAGCCTGCCCCCCCTGTGTATAGACGCCGCTCGACAGAATTCACACGCAAGAGAACCGGAATCACATATGGCCAACTCGCCGTCATCCAAAAAGCGCGCCCGCCAGATTGAGCGCCGGACCGCCGTCAACAAGGCCCGCAAGAGCCGCATCCGTACCTTCATCCGCAAGGTCGAGGAAGCGATTGCCGGCGGGGACCAGGCGGTGGCCAAGGAAGCCCTGCGCACTGCGCAGCCGGAAATCATGCGCGGCGTTACCAAGGGCGTGCTGCACGCCAACACCGCGAGCCGCAAGGTGTCGCGCCTGTCCAGCCGGGTGAAGGCGCTCGCCTGAGGCCCGACTGACCCATCGACGAAGATGTCCAACGCTCCCCTCGTCGGGAGCGTTTGTCATTTCCCTGCCACCGGTCTGACATGTTCCTTTTTCGGTCCGGTTGAGATGACCCCCCATCTGGGCTAGGTTTGTCTTACGCAGGGAATCGGAAAACTCCCGTCGCAAATCTCGAAAGTCGAACAGATTAATAACCGGTAAGTATTATATGCTCACCGGAACGATATTAGTCTGTTCTTTACTTTTGCATTTCGCGAAGGGCTTGAAACCGAACTTCTTTTTTCCCGCGAGGACGACATCCAGTTGCCAAACAGCACCTCGATTTCGTAACTTCCGGATGACGATTCAGGACAAGGCGGAGATGGTGATGGCGGCTGCGAAGGTGAGTGAGATGGATCCCGCGGAGGCCTGGTCGGTACTGGAGAGCGAGCCGGACGCGATGCTCGTGGACGTGCGGACCCGTCCGGAATGGGCGTTCGTCGGCACGCCGGACCTCACGGGAATTGGCAAGCAGGTCATCCTCACGGAATGGCGGCAGTTTCCCGGCATGAACGTGAACCAGGCCTTCGTTCCGGCCCTGCTCGACCAGGTCGGCACGCCGCCGAAGAAGATCTTCTTCCTGTGCCGCTCCGGCGCACGGTCGATGGAAGCTGCGATGCAGACCGCCGCCGAGCTGGGCGAGACCACGGAATGCATCAATGTGAGAGAAGGGTTCGAGGGCGACCTCGACCAGCAGGGACACCGCGCCCACCTGAACGGGTGGAAGGCGCGCGGACTGGCCTGGCGCCA